>JAFZZV010000061.1 GCA_017828855.1 Oscillospiraceae bacterium
GCCCAAGCCCGATGGCTTCCGTCAGGTCCTCATTGAGCATCAGCGCCCTCGAGATGGTCCTGGCTATCTGCGTGACCTCCAGAGTGTGGGTCATCCTGGTCCTGTAATGGTCCCCGAGGGGCGAGAGGAAGACCTGGGTCTTCTGCTTCAGCCTGCGGAAGGACTTGCAGTGCAGGATGCGGTCACGGTCCCTGGCAAAGTCGGTACGGATATCGTCCTTCTCCTCTTCCCTTGCCCTCCCCCTGCTCTCGCACGCAAGCGCAGCATACGGGGAGAGAGTCTCCCGTTCCAGTTTTTCTCTCTGTTCCCTGAGATCCATTCATCTTTCTCCCACGGATATTATATCTTTCCTGTCAGAAGATAGGTGGTTCTGTCACTCTCCGGCGGGGAAGAAGCCCTTCTCGAGCAGCACGGGCCTTGTCTTTCCCCTGCTCATCTCCACCAGCGCGCTCTCTATCTTCTCAGCTTTCGCATCGTCTGCGGTATACCTGACGGTGACCTCATCCAGGAAATCGGAGCCGGTCACGTCAGCCTGTGCCTCCCGCAGTATCCTCATCGCCCTGTCGTAATCCGAGTAGCTGCAGGAGAAGCTGTAGTTCCCCGCGAGCTCCATCAGCACGACGCCGGCCTCATCCACCCCCATCCTGGCGGCGGACGAGTATGCTCTCACTAGACCTCCGGTACCGAGCAGAGTGCCCCCGAAATACCTGGTCACCACTATCACGGTGTCGGTGATGTCTCCCCTGTCCAGTATGTCCAGGACCGGCAGCCCGGCAGTCCCCGACGGCTCGCCGTCATCGCTGTATCTGCTCAGGTTCCGTTCCCTCAGCCTGTAAGCGAACACGTTGTGGGACGCGGTCCTGTTCTCCGCCTTGACGGAAGTCAGGAAATCCAGTGCTTCCTGCTCTGTGGACACAGGACAGACGCTGGCGATGAATCTCGATCTTTTCTCCACCAGCTCCGCGACAGCTTCTCTTTTTACGGTCCTGTATCCCATGTCTCCGCCCCTGCCGTTCTCACGAAAACAGTATACCACAAAACAGGGCGGCCACAGGCCGCCCCATCGTTATGCAGTTTGTGATCTGTGCTCTTCCGGGATCAGGCAACGGCGTTGTCTGCGAATCCCTTCAGGAAGTAGTACATGGACCTGGAGCCCGCGTCGATGTAGCCGATGGCTCTCTCCGCCAGGTTCCTCGCCCTTCCGAGCTTCGGGATCATGTCTCTGGTGGCTTCGGAGCCCTCAAAGCCCTTCTCCGCCGCCGCTTCCAGCGCTTCCTTCACGTCGTCTGTCGTCGCGTTCTTGAGCGACTCAACGAACGGATAAAGCGTGTCGACCATCGTGCAGTCGCCCGGCTGCGCACCGCCAAGATCCTGGACTCTCTTGAGTCCGGCTGCAAACATGTCAGCCAGATCCTTGACGCCCAGCTCGTCTTTGCCGCCGATCGCTGACGCGAATCCGAGGAACATGGACGCGAGGATCGGTCCGATCGCTCCGCCAGCCGTGTCGGCAAGTCCCATTCCGGCGCTCATCATGAGGTCGGACATCGTCTTCGGGTCGTCCTCTTCGATCGAGGATTTTACTTTCTGATAGCCCTTGCGGACCGTCACGCCGTGGTCGCCGTCTCCGACGAACGCGTCCAGAGAGCAGAGCTCCGTCTCTCTCTCGATGATCATGTCTGCGCCTGCGAATACCGCTCTTCTAAGATCTTCTAATACCATCGTATTTACCTCTTCTTGTTGATCAGCTCGGATCGGGATCAATCCTTGGGATAGTTATCCATCGGGATGCGTGTGGTCATCCACTTCTTGATCTCGTCATCCGGCCAGCCTATGGACATTGTGAATCCGCCGAGCTCCTGTGTTCCGGAGTTGCCCACGCGGTGCCTCCAGATGTTGAGGCCGTAGTCGTAGGTGAGGATCTCGTAGCAGTCCTTGTACAGGATGTCCAGCTCGGTCCAGGTCATTCCGCCGAGACCGCCGAGGTTGAAGACGATGTCTTCGCCCTTGGGAACGGGCATGTCCGTAAGGAGAATGTCGAGGACGATCTGCGCAAGTTCGTGGCTCCTGGGGAGCTTGATACGCTTGCCGCTGGACTCACCGTGCACGCCGATGCCCATCTCGATCTCGTCTTCCGGCATGTCGCCCATGATCAGGAGTCCGGATGTCGGGTGGATGGCGGGCCTGATGCCGACGCCGTAGGATCTCTGCAGGCTGTTGCACTTCTCTGCCATCCTGAGGATCTCCTCGACGCTCTCACCGCACTCGGCCATGACGGTCGAGCAGCTGAGGGCTCCGCCGGATCCGCGGCGTTCATTCATGCGCTCCTTGGGTGCGGAGGCGACGTCGTTGCCGCCGATGCTCAGATATACGTTGTTGATGCCGTTGGCCTCGCAGAGCTGTTTGCACAGCGTGGAGTTGAGGACGTCGCCCGCGTGTCTCGCGACGTTCATGATGATGGGGCTTCCGTCGTCGATCTCCTGGATCATCCTGAAGAGCTGACGAGCAGACGGTGCGGCGAACACGTCGCCGGTGGTCATTCCGTCAAATCCGCCCGGACGGATGAATGTTCCCGGAGGGCCCTCATGGCCTGCTCCGCCGCCGCCGACCAGCTTGACCAGTCCCTTCGGCTTCTTATACTTGTCACGCCTGACCGTGATCCTGGAATTCGGAAGGACTCTGGAGTACTTCTCAGCGTCATCAGCGATAAGTCTGCTTCCCGCCATTGCCTCATCGACTAGTGTATCCAGATCGTTGTAGAGCTTCTTGATAAACATCTCTGAGTTCCTTTCTTTAGTTTATTTCTATTATTGTTATTGACTTTGCTTTCACTGATCTTCCGGGATCAGGCAACGGCGTTGTCTGCGAATCCCTTCAGGAAGTAGTACATGGACCTGGAGCCCGCGTCGATGTAGCCGATGGCTCTTTCCGCCAGGTTCCTCGCTCTTCCGAGCTTCGGGATCATGTCTCTGGTGGCTTCGGAGCCTTCAAAGCCCTTCTCCGCCGCCGCTTCCAGCGCTTCCTTCACGTCGTCTGTCGTCGCGTTCTTGAGCGACTCAACAAACGGATAAAGCGTGTCGACCATCGTGCAGTCTCCCGGCTGCGCTCCGCCGAGATCCTGGACTCTCTTGAGTCCGGCTGCGAACATGTCAGCCAGATCCTTGACGCCCAGCTCGTCCTTGCCGCCGATCGCTGACGCGAATCCGAGGAACATGGACGCGAGGATCGGTCCGATCGCTCCGCCCGCCGTGTCGGCAAGTCCCATTCCGGCACTCATCATGAGGTCGGACATAGTCTTCGGGTCATCCTCTTCGATCGAGGATTTTACTTTCTGATAGCCCTTGCGGACCGTCACGCCGTGGTCGCCGTCTCCGACGAACGCGTCCAGAGAGCAGAGCTCAGTCTCTCTCTCGATGATCATGTCTGCTCCGGCAAACACCGCTCTTCTAAGATCTTCCAATACCATGATTCTTACCTCACTTATATCTTCTTTGCTTTTTGATTGCCGTTTTCAGTCTTCCGGATAGAGTCCCTTGGGAAGCGGAGTGGTCATCCACTTCTTGATCTCGTCGTCCGGCTGTCCGATGGCGACGACGAATCCGCCGAGCTCCTGTGTTCCGGCGTTGCGGACGCTGTGTCTCCAGATCTTGTAGTTCCAGTCGTAGACCAGATACTCATATATGTCCTTGTACAGGATGTCCAGCTCGGTCCAGGTCATTCCGCCGAGTCCGCCGAGGCTGATCGCTATCTCGGATCCGGAAGGAATGGGCATGTCCTCGAGAAGGATGTTGCAGACGATCCTGGCGAGCTCGCGGCTCGTGGGGAGCTTGATGCGCTTGCCGCTGGATTCACCATGCACGCCGATGCCCATCTCTATCTCGTCTTCCGGCATGTCGCCCATGATCGGGAGTCCGGATGTCGGGTGGATGGCAGGCCTGATGCCGACGCCGAAGGACCTCTGGCGGTCGTTGCACTTCTTGGCCATCCTGAGGATCTCCTCGACGCTCTCGCCGCACTCAGCCATGATGGCTGTCGTGTTGAAGACTCCGCCGTTTCCGCGGCGCTCGTCCTCATGTCCCTTGGGGGCGGAGGCGACGTCGTTGCCGCCGATGCTCATGTACACGTGGTCGATCCCGTTGGCCTCGCAGAGCTGCTTGCAAAGCGTGGCGTTGAGGACGTCGCCCGCGTGTCTCGCGACGTTCATGATGATGGGGCTTCCGTCATCTATCTCCTGGATCGCCCTGAACATCTGGCGCGCGGAGGGTGCCGCGAATACGTCTCCCTGTGTGGCGGCATCGAATCCGCCGGGTCTTATCATGACTCCGGGAGGGCCCTCGTGTCCTGCGCCGCCGCCGGCGGTCAGCTTGACGAGTCCCTTCGGTTTCTTATACTTGTCAGTTCTCACCGTGATCCTGGAGTTCGGAAGAAGCCTCGAGTACTTATCGGAATCGGGCTGGGCGATAAGCCTGCTGCCGGCTATAGCCTCGTCGACCAGGGTGTCGAGATCGTTGTATAGTTTCTTGATAAACATGTCTCTCTTCTCCTGTACTATTGTTATGCAATATGCCAACTATTATTTAATTTACCATAATGTAATTTAATAATAAAGAACAATTACCCGCGCATAGCATGACAAGTTTGAGTCATTATTTTGTATATTTTTGCACTCTGTGAGGAACCTGACGCGCCTGCTCACGGCAGGCTCTTTCCCTTTACCGGGCAACAAAAAAAGGACCGGTATCAACCGATCCTCTTCTCTTGGACTTTTCAGTCTTTCTTGCCGAGATTATAGCGTTTGTTAAAGCGATCAACGCGTCCACCTGTATCGACGAGCTTCTGCTTGCCGGTATAGAAAGGGTGGCACTTGGAACAGATTTCCACGCGGATATCCTTGCGAGTCGAACGGGTATGGATTACCTCGCCGCATGCGCACGTGATCGTTGTGTCAACGTACTCGGGATGAATGCCTTCCTTCAACTAATGTCACCTCTTTTTCTGTAATCATATGGTGAGCTGAGCAGTCAGCCTTGAAATAATATCACACTGTTTTTGCCTTTGCAATAACTATTTTCACAGTCCCGCAGCTGCCCTGATCGCGCTCTCGAGCTCCTCAGCCAGAGCGTCGGATTTCTCTGCGGAGTCCTCCTTTGCGGAGATGTACAGTTTCATCTTGGGCTCTGTTCCGGAAGGCCTAACGATGACTTTTGCGCCGTTCTCGAGGGTGTAGAGCAGCACGTCAGAGGTCGGCAGGTCGATGGGCGTCACGGTGCCGTCCTCGGCGGTGTGCTCGTGCTTCATGATGTCGTCGGTCTCCGTGACCTTAAAGCCAGCTATCTCTTTGAGCGGATGCTCCCTGAGCCGTTCTGTGACCGCCTTCATCTCTGCGGCTCCGTCCGCTCCGGGGAACGCGATGTTGGCGACCTTGTGCCTGTAGAATCCGTACTTCTCATACAGCGAGTCCAGCACCTCGAGAGGAGTGGTCTTCTTTGACTTGTAGTAACTGGTCAGCTCGCACAGGATCATGGAGGCATACACGCCGTCCTTGTCCCTCACGAAGCTTCCGCCTAGGTATCCGCAGCTCTCCTCGAACCCGAACACGAACCTGTCCTGTTCCCCGGCCTGCTCGAGAAGGAGTATCTGCTCGCCGATGTACTTGAACCCGGTGAGGACGACCCTCATCTCGGCGCCGTAGCTGGCGGCTATCTCGTCCGCCATGGAGGAGGAGACGATGCTCCTGACAGTCACCGCGTTCTTGGGGAGGGTGCCGTTCTCGGTCGCTCCTCTGAGCACGTAGTCCAGCATGAGGATACCGGCCTCGTTTCCCGTCAGGCTCCTGAACGTCCCGTCCTTCTCGGGGAACGCGACACCGACTCTGTCGGCGTCCGGGTCGGTCGCTATGAATATGTCTGGCTTGACCTTAGCGCACAGCTCCAGCCCGAGCTTCCTGGCTTCCTCCGTCTCCGGGTTCGGATAGGGGCAGGTCGGGAAGTTGCCGTCCGGATGCTCCTGCTCAGGAACCACGGTCACTTTCCTGATTCCGCACATCTCAAGGACTCGTCTTACCGGCTCGTTTCCCGCGCCGTTGAGAGGCGTGTATACGACAGACACGTTGTTCTTCCTGAGAGGGATGTCCGGGTTGACGCGGCAGGTCATCAGGTCGTTGTAGTAGGACTCGCAGACCTTCCTGCTTATGTATTCGATCCTTCCATCAGAAACCGCGGCCTCGAAATCGGTCTGCTTGATGCCGGAGAAATAGTCGTGCTTCTCTATCCTTCTGAGCACCGCGTTGGCATCGTCGTCAGTCATCTGGCAGCCGTCGGACCCGTACACCTTGTAGCCGTTGTACTGGGACGGGTTATGGCTGGCGGTGATCATGACGCCGGCCTGGCACTTGAGTTCTCGTACAGCGTAGGACAGCATCGGGACCGGCATCAGCCTGCTGTAGATGTAAGCCTTGACGCCGTTAGCAGCGAGGATGGATGCCGTCTCGCGGGCAAAATCCTCGCTCATGATCCTGCTGTCGTAGGAGACGGCGACAGACCCGCCCCCGAAGACCTCGTTGATGTAGTCGGCAAGCCCCTGCGTGGCTCTCCCGACGGAATAGATGTTCATGCGGTCGGTGCCCGCGGCGAGTATCCCTCTCATTCCCGCAGTCCCGAAGGACAGATGCTGCGAGAACCTTCCCCGGATCTCCTCGTCATTGCCTTCGATTCCCTTAAGATCCTCGAGGAGCCCCACTTCCTTTACGTTATCCAGCCATCTTCTGTATTCGGCAAAAGCGTCCATGTCTTTCCTCCATGTCATCGCTGTCGTGTTTTCCTATCGTTTTAACTATACAACAAAAAAACCTTTAACTCCATCAGAAAAGGCCCCTTAGGGCCTCTCTGTCTATTCAGTCACTCTCACAAGGAAGACGTATGCCGTCTCCCCGTTCTCAGTCACCGTTATCTCCTGTGTTCCGGACCGGCCGCCAGTGATCACGATCCTTGCGGCAGCACCGTCCTCCTCGGTCAGCTCCGCGGTGCAGACCGCTTCTCCGTCTTCTTCGGAGTCAGTGGTGATCTCCGCTTCACCGAACTTCACATCCAGCACGGCGCTGTATGTCTCGCCTGCCCTGAGCGCCAGTTCAGCCGGAGCTTCATTTCCGCTGTCCGGTCTGTTCAGGATCCCACTCTGGGCGTTGTATGTGATATCGCTTCCCGTCCCTTCCGTTACGGACAGCTGATCGTCATCCGCGCTGTTTTCCTTGACATCGTAAGAAGGCTCGCTGCTGCTCTCGACCGCATAGCCGTCCGACTCCGCTCCCTTCGCGCTGAAGGAGCCTCTGGAGATCATCACCGCGCCGAACCCTATCGCAAAGACCAGGCACGCCGCAACGGCTGCCCTCACGTATACATATATCGGGGTCCTCTTTCGGGTACTGCCGGCCTTGAGCCTCTGCGCGACACTGGAGGCGGACAGCGATTCAGGGACCTCGAGCAGCGGCATGCTGCTGCGTAGCCTCTCCTCGATTCCTTCATATCCATTATCCCTGTTATCTGCCATCTCTTTCCCCTCCCAGCATGTTGCGCAGCTTCTCCAGAGCGCGCAGTTTTCTGGATCTGACGGTGTTGGGGTTCATCCCGAGCATGTCTCCGATCTCGTCCGACCTGTATCCTCCGAGGATGTCGAGCACGAGGATGGACCTGTCTGTTTCTGGGAGGCTTCCCAGCGCATTCCTGAGAGCGATCTGCTCGTCGCGGTCTCCTCCTTCCGAGAACGATATGTCCTCGTTCAGCTCCACCGACTCGCCTATATAGCTCTTCCTCCTGCGCTTTATCTTGTTCATGAGGATGCGGAATATCCACCCCTCGAAAGCTCCCGGATCCCTGAGGGATGATATCTCCGCGAAAGCGTCCGTCACGGTCTCCATCACCACATCCTCCGCATCCTCCCTGCGTCCCAGCATGTAGAATGCCGTGGAATACAGTCTGGAGGAAACAGACTCATACAGCGACGCAAACGCATCCGCGTCGCCTTGTTTGGCTCTCAGGCACAGTTCAGGATCCACCGGAACCCTCCGTCATCAAATAAGTGTCTCAGGGAGATCGTTTTGGTGCAGTCTTCTTTATCCGATTCTAAATATACCACAAAGTATCCCGGCGAGGTCTGAAAACAAACGGATATTGCCTGCAGCTCGCCTCCGCATGCAGGCCGCAGGACTCTCCGTGGAGTCCGGACTCTCTTTCTCCGTTCTTTTTGTAGAATCGCACAAAAAGTTGAAATCCAAGCACCCTAATTGTTATTATTATTATACGAAATGATAGGGGTATATGACGTTGATCAACAACAATCCCGCAGTGTTCTATATCCACCAGGGGACCAACTATGAGAGCTACCGCTACTTCGGCTCCCATCCCGATTCCCGCGACGGAAAGGAAGGGGC
>JAFZZV010000062.1 GCA_017828855.1 Oscillospiraceae bacterium
CAGTTCGCATTCCCGTACGAGCTTTATGACAAGACCAAAGCCGACGCGCTTCACTGCGTAGGCTGCGGCGCGAAGAACCCTGTCACTGCCGACAGGTGCAAGCGCTGCAATCTGCCTTTTCTCAAGTAAGGGTACTGAACGGAATAAGAAAATTTAGACAGGATAGCTCAAGCTGTCCTGTTTTTGTTGATTAAACAATTGTTCGTGTACACGATATAATAGTCATGAGGATTTACTGCCCAGATCCAATCAGGTTGATTACTTTGAATAGTGCAGGCATTCAGGACCGAAAAACTGTGAGGGTTGATGATAATGAGATTTGAACTTCCTTCTCTAAAGGAATTCTGCGATATGCTTTTTGAGACGGCATTCGGGGATATACCGCAGAGCGGATACGATGCACCAGCCCTGATCCGTGATTACTGTGACAACAACGATCACCTTTACGAATTCTTTCAGGATCCTTCCGGTGAATACAGCAATGAGCTTTTTAAAGGGTTGATCAGGACGATCCTGAACATGTGTGATGGAGGGGATACTTTTTATTATTTTGACAGCGTCATAATCAATAAGGACAGATTTGTAAATGATCCCCAAAACTATCGCTACGATTCCGTCGCAACAGGACACAACACACTTGCCAAATGGGTGGAAGGCGACCCGAAAAAAACAGGAAACAAAAGGCTTGTGATCTTCATTACCGTTTTGTTCACATACATCCTGCTGACCAAAGAAGATGCAAAATCAAGATGCGCAGGCTTTCTGGACAGATGTCTTGCTGTGCTCGGTATCGAAAAATCAGAAAGATACGGTAGACTGTATGATTTTGATCCGGATACTGTCACGGAGAAGGAGAAAGACGTATGCCCGGCGGTCAGGGTGCTTCTGCTCTCTGTGTTCGTACTGTTCCTAATAATCGGAAATGACGATGAAACTGCGGAGAAAAACGTCAGCGACTTCAGAAAACTGTATCTGGGCATATCAGCTCCTTACCTTGAAGTTAAGGAAGCGATGGAATACGCAGAGAGGCAGCTCCTGAGAAGAGTTGAGCTTTGCAGGCCCCGGAGCACATCAGGTATACTGTTCCGCCTTAAGGACCTGTATGTCACCCCCACATTTGAGGCAGGCGCTGAACCTGTCGCGAGGATGGAGAGATCCGCTTACGGAGAGCGGATGATCATATGCGGTGATACCGGCATGGGCAAGAGCATGTTCACGAACGCCGTGAGCCTGTGCTATGCCAGTAAACTTCTGGGAGAGACAGATGTACAGACGGAGGAGATGTCCGGGAGAATAGGAGCGGCAGGAGAAAGATTCGTGATCCATGTACCGGCATATATGTTCTCGTACTCTTACCAGAACCATCCGGAATGGACCGGCGATCTTGCGGAGATGTTCTTTCACTGTATGTGGAAGATATCCGGAACTGTCGATTTCTATTCCTTCTACCACAGAGATGAGACAGGAACTGACAGCAGGACAGGCTATGTTTTCAGCGAACTGCTTAAGGAGCATATTCGTGATCTGGCGAAAAGACACAGGCTGCTTCTGATCCTCGACGGCTTAGATGAACTGTCGGATGAACAGGAGACCGATAAGTATCTTGCGGCAGTCAGAGGATTCATAAAGGAATACGGCTCCGGAACTGACATCATAATGACATCAAGACATCTTCCTGAAGAAGCGATGTCTGACGCAGAGAATGCGCTCAGGATAGGAGTTGACGGCAGATTCGAGATGTGCGAGTTCGGTTTCGAACAGCAGAAAGAACTGA
The DNA here is from genome assembly GCA_017828855.1 of Oscillospiraceae bacterium. Classification (GTDB taxonomy): domain Bacteria; phylum Bacillota; class Clostridia; order Oscillospirales; family Ruminococcaceae; genus RUG11783. The sequence continues at coordinate 1,775 of JAFZZV010000062.1, forward strand.
TAGAACGCTGGAACCGCAGCGGTGCGGCAGATGACCGGTTCGATTCGGAGGCGCTGCTTGACAGTATCAGGAACAACAGATACTACGCCGAATACGCCCGGAATCCGTATATGCTGTCTGTTATCTGCAGCAGAGGCGACGACAGGATCAAGAATATAATCGAGACTTTCTGCGAGACCATGATTGATAAGGCAAGATCCAACTATCACGGAGAGGATATGTCAGTAAGAAAGATAGTCGAAAGATACAGGGACATACTTCTCGATCTTGCGCTTAAGTCTGTGGAGAATGCCGACGGCTTCTGTACCTCGGAGGATATAATGGAAACAGTCGCCGCCTATTACGGTACCGACACGCATGAGGATGACGAAGACGGTCAGGCCATCGTTATAGCCGCGGATACTTTCATCAAGGAGAACGGGTTGATAGTACCGAAAGAGAGATACGCTGACGGATATGAGTTCATCAATAAACGAGTCAATTACGAGCTCGCGTCAAAAAAGATCCTTCAGATGAAGGACATCGGAAAGATCCTCAAGATTCTGCATGAACTTAGCGGGACGGCTGATATATACGCTGAGTGCACAGTACCGCTTATATGCAACTGCAATACGAACGAAAGAAACGAGAGGTATATAGCTGTATCTGTTATAAATGACCTGATTAACAGATATCTCTCATCCGGTGAGACAAGGCTCAGGGAGGCTGTTGAAGATCTCGTCAGCGGAAGATACGGCACCAATATACTTACGGCAAAAGATCCCGCGAAAGAGGTAAGGGAACAGATAGAAGGAATAAAAAGGATAATCAGTCAGATGGTGCTGAAAGACCGGTAAACCGCTTTTCCCTAAAATGGATTCGGTTATCCCTGTTTTTGTGCAGACCGCATACGGCATTATATAGTCAGGAAGGGAGGGGAGGTTTTGAACAAAGCACTGAGAGAATACCTGATCAGTCTTTCAGAAGACTTATCATATATCGTCTGCGGAATCGACCGTGTCAGGCTTGACGAAATCTACTATCCCCTGATCATCCGAGCGGAGAGTCGCCTGATGAACAGATACGACAGCCTGAAAGCAGAGATCCTTGCTTACCGGCAGATCAGAAGCGGAGGGTCAAGTGATGATGACGACTGGAGTTCCTATGACCTTCTTGAAAACAGAATGTGGGAAGATGGTCATTCTGCTGAGATCAGCGAGCTCTGTTTTTCAAGATATCTGATACAGAGTGAGTGGGCAGCTGAGTACGGAAGGGAAGGGTTCAGCAGGAGATTTGAATTTGACCGCGGATGCCGCGGAGCTCTTCTTGCAGGAAGAAAAGCCGCCGGCAAAACGGTATTTCTCAGAAGGATGGCGCTCTATTACGCTGACAAGGCGCTCGGCAGGACGTCGAAAGATGAGACGTATGAGCCTTACGGACTGCAAGAAGGCATGATTCCGTGTCTAATTCATCTTCCGGAAACCGGAAGTTTTGAGACGGTGGAGCTGATAAGGCAAAGTATAGAAAGATATTCTTCACGCGGATCGGCTGAATCTATCATGCAGGAGGATCGGGATAAACTGCTGCTTCTCGTAGACGGATACGACAATGTATTACAGAAGAAGAAAGCGCTTGCCGAGCTGATACGTTACGCCGGGAAAAGAGACAGCTTTTCAATGATCGTTGCTGTCCGGGAGTCTACCGTCAGAGAAATGAAGGAAGACCTTGACGGAGATCCGGAGTACCAGGACCTTTACTTTAGGAAGTTCACCGGCAATGCGGGTCTCGACATCAAGTATATCCTGAATGCAGTAGCGGATGATGACGATTATCGACTCAGGTGGGCCGGCTGCAGGATGGATGGGAGTCACCGTCAGGCTGCAATAGAAAAGATCATAAGCTTTAATTCCTCAAAGTCTTTTGAGGATGAGGATATGAGAATGATGGTCTCGACTCCACAGGACGTAGATATCCTGTTCAGGAGACTGGCTGAAGGCTCCCTCAATGTATTCTCTCTTTTCGATGACCTGGCCTGGTTACGCTTAAAGGGAACGGTCTATAACAGAAGGGAACTGTTTAATGACATAGCTTCGTTTCTTGGATTTTATGTTCTGGCAGAACGGGCGGAGGAAAGCAACGGAAACCGCTTTGTAAGAAGCAGAGACCTGATAATAAAACACAGAGATCTGTTTGACGGACTGAGTTTCTTTACGGATATAGCTGATGCCAGGAACACAGATGAACGCACAGACAGTTATCCGGACTGTTTTGACAGGCTTTTGGGAGAATGCGAGAAAGCCGGTATCCTGAGAAGGCGTGGCCTGGATATCAGCCTGAACCTTATATGGGCTGACATTTTCGCCGCCAGATTTATCTGCGGACCATTGCGTGAGTCTGCGCCTGATATCCTGAAGTGTTATAAAGGGCAGAGGAACTGGTATCATATCACGGCACTGGTCATGTTTTATTTCAGGTATAGCTGTCACGAGCTGTACGAGCAGATATCAGCAGATATCTCCCCTGATGAAGATTTTCTAAACGTCTTTCAGATCTGATTTTCCCTAAACATCATCTTCGTTTCCCTGTCTGTCCGTTTTTGCGCAGGCTAAAATGATGACAGAGAAACGGAGGTGTTTTTTATGA
>JAFZZV010000063.1 GCA_017828855.1 Oscillospiraceae bacterium
ACGGGGCTGCTTTTCAGATGGAAAGGAGCGAGCAGCGATTCACCTTCTGTTCTAATGGCTCACTATGATGTGGTCCCGGTCGACGAGAGGGGATGGGACAAGCCGGCATTTGACGGAATCATCGAAGACGGTGAGCTGTGGGGAAGGGGAACTCTGGATACAAAGATCACGTTTTGCTCTTCACTGGAAGCTGCCGAGACCCTTATGGAAAAGGGATTCGTCCCCCAAAACGACGTTTATTTCTCATATGCCGGAGATGAGGAGGTATTCGGGACCGGAGCTTCCGATATCGTAGATCTCCTCGAGGAGAGAGGGATACGCCCGCAGATGGTCGTGGATGAAGGCGGGGCAGTAGTTGAGAACGTCTTTCCCGGAGTGACTGATAAATGCGCCATGGTGGGGATCGCAGAAAAGGGAATGATAGCAGCTGACTTCACCTACAAGGGAAACGGCGGACACGCCTCCGCTCCGCTGCCTCACGGTCCTGTCGGGTATCTCGCCAAAGCCGTGTGGGACGTCGAGACACATCCGTTCCCCGTGACTCTCTGCAGTCCGGTCGCACAGATGTATGACACGCTGGGTAGAAGATCCACGTTCCTGTACAGAGTCCTGTTCGCCAATCTCTGGCTGTTCCTGCCGGTCCTTGACATGATATGCAAAAAGTCCGGAGGGGAACTGAATGCCCTTATGAGGACAACCTGTGCCTTCACCCAGATGGAGGGCAGCGAAGCCAACAACGTGATCCCGCCTCAGGCTTCGGTAGGTGCCAATCTCAGGCTGATAGACGGGGATTCCGTAGAAGGAGCGCTGGAATACCTGAGAAAGGTCGTCAACAATCCGGATATCACCATAACCGCAAGGCAGGCTCAGGAACCGTCACCGGCTTCCGATACCGGTTCGGAAGCCTGGAGAAGGGTCAAGAGGGCGATCGAACAGACATGGACGGATGCCGTCGTTTCCCCGTATATCATGGTCCAGTGCAGCGACAGCAGGCATTTCTGCAGGATCAGTGACAAGGTGATGAGATTCTCCGCCATGGAGCTCACTAAAGAGGAAAGAGGCCGCATACACGGCAACAATGAGAGGATATCTCTCGATAAGATCGGAAAGGCTGTCGAATTCTATCTCAATCTGGAGAGGCAGTGCTGATGGAAGATATGCTCTATAAAGAACTCGTAAGACTGGGAGTGCATCCGGACAGCATTGACGCGGAAAAGCTTTCGGAAGAGATCGGGATCCATATGGAAAGAGGTCTCAGCGGGGAAGAAGGATCTATGATGATGATCCCGACGTTTCTCTTTTCAGGCGGATCCCTGAAACTTGAGGAACCGGTAGCAGTTATCGATGCGGGCGGTACCAATCTGAGGACGGCACTGGTTGTTTTCCGTGAAAGCGGAGCAGAGATACTTGAACAGCACAGGACGGCAATGCCCGGGACAGAAGGACCTGTCAGTACGGAAGGAATGTATGACAGGTTTGTGGAAACCGTGCTGCCTATCATGCCGGAAAGCGGAAAACTTGCACTCTGCTTTTCATATGCATTTCAGTCACTTCCTGACGGAGAAGCCAGGATAATCACCATGGGCAAGGAAGTCATGATCGAAGGCTGCGAGGGAAGCCTGGTCAGAGAAGGGATGCTTGATGCATTCAAAAGAGCCGGGTACAGCGGGATACCTCAGATAACGGTGCTCAACGATACAGCCGCAGTACTGTTTTCTGCGCTGATCTCCGGTTCCGATAATTCGGTCGGATTCATTCTTGGAACGGGAATGAATGCGGCATATTTCGAGAGAACGGAAGATATACGCAAGATAAGTGCGGAGCCCGGACGTTACATGGCCGTGAATATGGAGGCGGCATATTTCTCAGATCCTCCGATGGGGACCGTCGACAGGCTGGTGGACGAGCACAGCAGGAACAGAGGCAGGGCTCTTCTGGAGAAGATGGTCTCCGGAGCATACCTCGGGGAGATCGCATACAGGTGCACATTGCTGCTTGCAGAGGAAAGGCTCATATCCCGGGAGTCGTTGCGGTCGATAGAAAACGCCGGTGAATTCTCTGTCCGTTATATGACAGAACTCATAGAGAATTCGTCCGGACCGTATGCCGGCCTTTGTTCCGGAAGCGGTGATATAGATGCTCTCAGAGAGGTCTTCCTTTCTGTCGAACGGAGAGCAGGAAAGCTGACAGCCGCTCTGGTTGCTGCAGTAATAAAGAAGATCACATATGAGACCGGATCGACAGTTACGGTCGCAGTCAACGGATCCACGATACGCCTTAACAGGAATATCAGAGGCGAGTTCGAAAAATGGCTTAGGGAGCTTCTCGGCGAGAACGGCAGTTTCACCATAACAGAGAGAGAGGATGATACATTGGTGGGATCTGCAGCAGCCGCTTTCTGCGGTTGATCCGTGTCCGGAGCTGTCAATAAAAAAGAGTAAATAAATAGGCATGCACCATATCTTGATGCATGCCTGATTTTTATGCCTGCCCCGATGGGACTCGTTTCACCATCCGCTGTATATCCTGAATCCGAATCCACCGGTGAGATAACCGGAAACGATCCGGAAAAGCTCTATATAGAGCGAAGCAAGAAGGACAGAGAGGATAAGACCGGCAAGGCCCGCAAGTATCCCGATAACGGAAAGAGCCTTCTTCTTTCCGAACGACCCGAGTATTCCGATCACGATAGCGGAAACGCCGAGCATCACACCGGAAAAGACCATCGGTGAAGAATATATGGAAAGGGCGCCTCCGACTATGGATGCGTATGCCATCCATTCACGGTCGTGACTGTGTCCGTCCTCATCGGGATCCGACTCATGACTGTCTTCTTTGCCTGACGTCCGATCGGGAGCTTTATTGCCGGTCTCGGTATGTATCATATACCCGGACAGGCCGTTGTCAGCCGGAACGAAACTGACTTCTGCAGAGCCGGGTTCCTGAGCGGATTCCGGGACTGGAGCCGTTTCCTCAAATACCTCTTCCGCCGCGGAAGAAGACATCTCCAATAGTTCATTCTGACGGTCTGAGTCTGGCATGGGACACCTCTGAGTTTTGTTTTTTCAATGATATCATCACAGCAGTCCATTAACAATATGACGGCGCAGCGCTTTTTATATCGGGACAAAGCCATGTATAATTATGATTGTATCGGGGATATGTCATACACATGTGTGAGGATAACGTATGGAACAGGCCGAAGAGAGACAGAGAGCGGTGCTGGTGGCAGCTGACACGGGAAAGTGGGATGCAGAGGAGTCGATCCTGGAGCTCGCTGCACTTTGCGATACTGCCGGAGCAGATACTGTCGCAGAGATAATACAGCAGACCGATAAGCTCAATCCCGCAACATATGTCGGGAGCGGAAAAGCACAGGAGATTCGCGATACCGCTGAACGCCTGGGCGCTGATATTATCGTTGTCGATGACAGTCTCTCCGGTGTCCAGGTCAGGAATCTGGAAGAGATAACCGGACTGCCTGTGATAGACAGGACCGTGCTTATCCTTGACATTTTTGCACGAAACGCCACTACCGCAGAGGGAAAGCTTCAGGTCGAGCTGGCACAGCTTGAGTACAGGCTTCCCAGGCTTATGGGGACCGGAGGAGGTCTCTCGCAGCAGGGAGGCGGGATCGGGACCAGAGGACCCGGTGAGACGAAGCTTGAGACTGACAGAAGACATATAAGAAGCAGAATAGTCTCTCTTAAGCAGAAACTGGAAAAGATGGAGGAGAGGCGGGAAGTCACCAGACGTTTCAGAAAGAGGGACGGGATACCTACAGTTGCTCTCGTCGGATACACAAACGTCGGCAAATCGTCGCTCTTGAACAAGCTGACGGGATCTGAAGTGCTTGCCGAGGACAAACTGTTCGCAACGCTTGATCCTACTGTCAGAAGGCTTGCTGTCGGCAATCTCCAGCATGTGCTGCTGGTGGATACCGTGGGGTTTGTAAGCAGGCTCCCGCACGGGCTGGTCAAGGCTTTCAAGTCTACTCTGGACGAAGTCAGGTTTGCAGATCTTATACTGCTAGTAGCAGATGCTTCATCCGATTCCTGGGGGACGCAGCTGGATGTGGCATCCGACGTCCTGGACGAACTGGGATGCGGAGATATCCCCAGGATAACGGTATTCAACAAGTGCGACCTTAATGAGCTCGCCCCGGCGCTGCCGGGGATCCCCGTCTCCGCAAAGACCGGACAGGGACTGGACAAGCTTCTTGAGAAGATAAGCGATGTGCTGTCGGAGAGTGTTGTGCGCTGCAGGCTGCTGTTCCCGTTTCAGGAAGCCGGAAGGGCAGCCTCTCTCAGAAACAGGGGAAATATCATAACGGAAGAGTGGAGAGAGGACGGGCTTTATGTCGAGGCGACGGTCGAGAGGACCATATGGCCCAGATTCATCCGTTATTCAGTCGAACAGTGAGCCCCGGCAGATACGGAGATGTTAACTCGGGATTAACAAGTCCCGCTTGCGTTTAGTGGTATAATAAAATGCACGGGTATGTCCCGATCCCTGTATCAGGAAGAAAAAGATAAAATGAATTTGATGTTCAGATCAGCGGGTGCTGTGTTCAAGAGCCCGAACAAAAACGGACGTCATCGCCGTCAGCGCGTAGTTGCCGGTCAGATGGCGGGTTTTGTGAAGGAATATCTCGGCAACCTGCTGTATTATATAGGTTCCAGTATAGTCCGCTCACGTCGCAATGTATTCAGAAGGATAAAGCATGCCCTGATATGGATCTTCGTGCGTGTGTGGCGTGTTATCAAAATTGTATTTCGTTTCATTGCCGGCTGGATATCGGACGTATGGGCTGACCTGACGAATCCGTTCATCAAGGGATTCAGAAGCGTCAAGGGATACAGAGACATGATGTCTGAGATCAAGGACGCCCCCGGACGCGTCAAGATGGGAAGGGTGCGTGCGTTCTTCAAGTACGGCTTCATGTGGAACGGGCATCTGATAGAACGGTTCCTCAGCCGCGTACTGCCTGTGCTGTGCCTGGCGGTATGCTTCTTTGTGGTGAAGACAGTTGCGACTCTTCCGTACGCGATCAAGGTCAATATCGGAGGGCAGGATATCGGGTTCATCGACAGGGAATCCGTGTACGATGATGCGATAGCCACGATCAAGAAGAGGATCATTAAGGTCGATGACAGTGAATGGAACCCCTCAGCGACCCTGACGGTCTCGGTAGCCAACAACGGAGAGATCGCAACGCAGGACGTAATGGCAAACAAGATCCTCATGTCTTCGGGAGTGGATGTCGCTGAGGCGACAGGTATCTACATCGGAGGGCAGTTCTACGGAGCAACTACAGCGGGGCATCTCCTGTCAGCTACTGTTGACAACATCATCGAACCTTACCGCAAAGCTGCTGAGAACATGGGCAGCGACGTCACAGTAAGGTTTACAAGGACTATTGATCTCGTAAGCGGGATATTCCCTTCCAGTTCAGTCGTTTCATTTGAGGAACTCAGGGACATGCTCCTGTCCACCGAGGAAGCCCCGATCTACTATAACGGCAGAGAAGGAGACAACATTGCCGATATCGCAAAGGATAACGGAATAACCGTATCAAGACTCAAGGAACTGAATCCTCAGGTCAACCTGAGCGATACTGTGCTGCATGACCAGGTAAGGCTGCTGGTCTCCGAAAAGGATTCTCTGGCGAGCGTAAAGACCGTCAGGGTGGAAAGAACATATTCGACGATCGGATACAATGTCCATACGAACGTATCTTCGGATTACGCGCTCGGTTATTACAGCATAACCCAGTACGGCCATGTCGGCGAGAGGACCACAGTGACAGAGATCGAATACAAGAACGGACAGGTCGTTCGGTCTACGGTGATCGAGGAGACGGTCACTGAAGAGCCGCAGGATGAGTACATAACCATAGGTATCGGAGGAAGTTCCGGCGGGGGCAATGTCTACGGCGGATCTCTTGCCTGGCCTGTCGTCACTTTCCAGTTCGTCAGCCGCGGATGGATCTCAGGAGTCCACAGCGGGTTTGATATTGCATGCGAGGAAGGAACACCTATCCTTGCCGCGGAGTCAGGAGTGGTGGTGCTTTCTATGGATACGAGCACAGGATACGGCCGCTATGTAATAATCGATCACGGCAACGGCATGCAGACACTGTACGGACACATGAACACAAGGCTCTGCAGCGTAGGAGAGTATGTCGCCAGAGGCCAGATCATCGGTCTTGTCGGATCGACAGGTAACTCAACCGGTCCTCACCTGCACTTCGAAGTCAGGATCAACGGGGAACGCGTACCCGCAGAACCCTATCTCGGATGGTAGTTTTTCAGGGAGGAAAAAGCAGTGGAAAAACTGATCGTCACCGGCGGAAGACCGCTGCACGGTATCGTTGATATCGGCGGAGCCAAGAATGCCGCTGTAGCCATTATTCCGGCAACTCTGATGGCGGACGGACCGTGCGTGCTAGAAAATGTTCCGGACATAAGCGACGTTTCGATCCTGCTGGACATCATGCAGGATATGGGGGCGGAAGTGCATGCGATGTCCGCCCACAGTTATGTCATAGATGCCAGAGACATCAAGGATTGCGAGATACTTCATGAATATGCCAGAAGGATGAGGGCGAGTTATTACTACCTCGGAGTCGGACTGACTAAATTCGGTAAAGCAAGCGTGGCTCTTCCCGGCGGATGTGATCTCGGAGCGCGCCCGATAGACCAGCATCTCAAGGCTTTTGAAGCCCTCGGAGCGAAAACAGATGTGGATCAGGGGATCGTATATGTGGATGCCGGGGCAGGCCTTAAAGGAGCACATATCTTCTTTGATATAGTTTCTGTAGGCGCGACTATCAACGCAATGCTCGCAGCAGTTAAGGCTGAAGGCCGCACAGTCCTTGAGAACGTCGCAAAGGAACCTCACATAGTGGACGTAGCAAACTTCCTTAACAAGATGGGAGCAGACATACGCGGCGCAGGGACCGATGTGATAAAGATCCGCGGAGTCAAAAGCCTCAGAGGCGCTCAGTATTTCATCATTCCGGATCAGATAGAAGCTGGCACGTTCATTGCGGCTGCAGTCGCGACCGGCGGCAACGTCAAGGTCAACAACATCACCCCGAAACATCTTGAGACTATCATCTCCAGAATGAGAGAGGTCGGAGCAGAGATCATCGTTGACGAGGAATCAGTATCAGTTACAAGGAAAAGCGTCCTTTGTGCAACGAATGTCCGGACTATGCCACATCCCGGATTCCCGACGGATATGGTACCTCAGTTCTCTGTTCTTCTTAGCATGGCGGAAGGGACCTCGATAATAACCGAGGGGATATGGAGCAACAGGTTCAGGTATGCCGACGAGCTGAGGAGGATGGGAGCGTCCTTTACAGTTGACGGGAAAATTGCGGTCATCAGCGGTGTGGACAGGTTACAGGCAGCCCCGGTGATGTCGACCGATCTCAGGGCAGGAGCTGCGATGGTGATCGCTGGGCTCTGCGCTCAGGGGACCACTGAGGTATCCGGTGTTGAGTATATCGACAGAGGTTATGAAGACTTTGTAGGCAAGCTCAGCGGACTCGGTGCGGACATCAGGAGGATCGAAGTTCCCGATCCGGTCAGCGAATTGGCAGCAATAGGATAAGATAAAACCAGTGAAAAAAGAAAGCTCCGGTCAAGGAGCTTTTTTAGTACGAAAGGCCTCAAAGAATGATCAGATTTGCCACCCTGGCAAGCGGGAGCTCGGGAAACTGCACTGCCGTATGGAATGAGGAGGGATTGATCCTTATAGATCTCGGGATCAGTTGCAGGAGGATCGTCAGCGCGCTGAATTCACTTGGATTCTCTGCTTCTGATGTTTCTTCCGTCCTCATAACACACGAACATGTGGATCATGTCTCCGGGCTGAAGGTATTCTGCAGCCACTATGATACGGAACTGTGCTGCACTGCCGGTACCAGGACTTACCTGGATGACTACGGTATGGTGAAACCTTTCCAGAGATTCAGGGAGATAACGTACGGTGAACCTTTTTCTGCAGGTGGATTCACGGTACGGGCGTTCCCGACCAGCCATGACAGCAGGACATGCACCGGGTTCAGGCTTGAAAGAGGTTCCGGCGCAGTCGCAGTGGCAACAGACATCGGAAAGATCGACGACGAAGTCAGAGCTTTCTTCCGCGGCTGCGGGCTGGTCGCACTCGAGTCGAATTACGATGATATGATGCTCAGGGACGGAGAATACCCTCCCTCTCTGAAGGCAAGGATAATGTCTCCCCGCGGTCATCTGTCCAATTCGGAGTGCTCCAGGGAAGTTGCAAGGCTCGTAGCAGAGGACGGTGTAAGGCAGATAATGCTCATGCACCTGTCCGACAAAAACAATACACCGGGGATCGCGCTTGTTGCGAGCGTGGCCGCTCTGGAAGACGAAGGTATAGAAGAGGGCAGTTACAGGATAATTGCCGCTCCGAGAAATGAGATCAGTGAGGTTTTGAGTCTGGATTGATGCTTACGATAGAACTGTTGTGTGTAGGAAAGATGTCACAGAAGTGGTTCTCTGACGGATTCGATGAATACAGGAAGCGTATCGGCGCATTCGACAGGCTGACTGTGACCGAGATCTCAGAGTACAGGGTCACTGACGATTCTGACAGCTCCAGGGAAGAAGCGGTCAGAAGAGAAGGGGAAGTCCTGCTAAGGCATCTGAAAGGACAGGACCGCGCTGTAAAGGTCGCTCTGTGCGTGGAAGGAAAGATATTCAGTTCCGAAGAACTTGCGGAACTTCTCAGCGAGACGAAGAAGGAGAGCTCGAAGATCATATTCGTTATCGGAGGATCCGGAGGTCTGTCAGATTCGGTAAAGAAGGAATGCCATGTAAAGCTCTCGATGGGCAGGATGACGTTCACGCATCAGATGGCGAGAATGATCCTTGCGGAACAGCTCTACAGGGCAGAGAGCATCAATTCCGGGATGAAGTATCACAAGTGAGGGATAAGGCTCGGAAAGACTGCCTGCGAAAAGGTTGAAGAGAGACAAAGAGAACCCCTGATGATCAGTCCCCGTAAAGGGGAGCTTATCTATCAGGGGCTTTTTTCTGTGTTCGCGTTCAACCGGTGCGGAAAGCCGGGATCAGAAGAGACACCCGTAAGCGACGGCGCGCACTCTGTGGTGATGGTATACTTCCTCATTGGGGATCATGTTGTGCATGTATGCGATCGCGCACTTGGCAACAGGATCCGCCTCTACCCACGTTCCGAAACCGCCGGTCCACCCGAAAGATCCCAGATGACCGTTGTGGCCGTATTTCTGGGTCTTGAGAGTGCGCATCCCGAGACCGTAACCGTATCCGAGATTGTAGGGGTACGCGTCGGTCTCGAAATCACGTATGGACACTTCGTCCTGCTGATCCTCATGGAGCATTGCTACGGTGCCCTCTCCCAGGAACTTTTCACCCTTGTAAGTCCCGCCGTTGGCCAGCATCTGCATGACTGTGGCAAAATCCTTTGCACTGCAGAAGAGGTTGGGACGGTACTCGAGAGGATACTCTTCCGGGTCGCTCCAGAGATATCCGGGTACAGGCTCGAAATCACCGTTGCCTTTCTTGTTGTATGTGGTGACGGTGAAACCGCGGTTGGCATCGGTGATCATGGTGTCGGTATGTTCAAGCCCGAGAGGCTCGATAAGACGCTCACGGAATACATGTTTAAGGGGCTTCCCGGTAAAAGTCTCGATCAGGGCTCCGGTGATCTCGCTGCCGAAACCGTACTGCCAGTGAGAACCCGGTTCGAACATGACCGGTGCATTGGCTATCACGCGGACCTCGTCACGCAGTGCTGTGTGGATGCCACCCTCCTGTATCTTTGCGATCTCCTTGCTCATCGCGGCAAGAGTCGGATTGACCGGGTCGACAGCCGGGACCATGCAGTAGGGAAGTCCGCACATCATCGCTACCGCATTGCGGATCGTGATCGGATGATCAAGAGGCTGGGTCACTGTCTGCCCGTTGGGAAGTGTCACATACTTTTTGGTATCTTTCCATTCGGGAAGATACTCATAGAGAGGATCCGAGAAAAGGAAAGCGCCTTCCTCGTAGAGCATGCCCATGATGACGTAGGCGAAAAGCTTCGTTGTGGAAGCCTGACTGAACATGGAGTCCGGTGTTACCGGCTTTTTCTGTTCAAGATTGGCCCATCCGGCCTCCCCGTGATAGATCAGTTCATCGTTCTGCATGATGGCAATGGAGCACCCCGGGATGCTCCCGCGGTCCACGAAACCTTTGATCAGGTTGTCGAGTCTGGTGAAATCTTTCATATTTGCCTCCCTTTGTAAAAAATCGCCGCAGCTGGACGGTATCTCTGAAGCGGATACTGCGCATCTGCGGCGTCAAGATCTGTTGGATAGTCCTGACAAATAGCTCACTCTTCTGAATAATAGGAAATGGTCACTGTCTTGACAGTGATATCTTTCTTCGGGCGGTTGTATTTGTCGGTCTCCTGTGATGTGATCTGCTCAACGACATCCATTCCCTCGAAGACCTGACCGAACACGGTATAAACATAATCCAGACCGGGCAGGCCGCCTAGCTTTTCGTAAGCATCGATCACGTCCTGGGAGTAGCCTGCTTTCTGCATCTCGGCGACATACTCGTCTGATACATTGCTGCCTGCAACGATGAAGAACTGGCTGTACTGGAGCCCATCGCCGTAAACTACCATGCCCAGAGAACCTTTATAACTGTGCAGGTCATCCCTGAACTCGGGTGATACTCCAGTGCCGGAAAAACTGTCCCCGCCGTTGCCCTTGAGCGTTTTGTCTCCGAACTGCATGACGAATTCGTCTATGACCTTGTGAATGATCATTCCGTCATAATAACCGCTCTCGGCGAGACCGATGAAGTTCTGCGCAGTAGACGGGACAAGATCATCAAAGATAACAGCTCTGATAGTCCCCATGTCGGTCATAATAGTAACTACCGTGTCACCTTCTACAGGCGCGCTGAGCTGGCGGAGAGGGGATTCAGTTCTCTCTTCCTTGCCGCTGTCAGCCTTCTTCCCGCAGGACGCCAGACTCAGGCAGAGACAGACAGTCAATATCAGCGAAAGTATTTTTCTGAGCATGATTCCTTCCTCCGATCACGCCTAAATTATATATCTGCGGCACATCTACAGCAAGGGCATGGGGCAACACGGCCGGACAGCGGGGCATCAGTCTCCCAAGTCCTGAAAAGCGCTGAAAAGCTGTAAGAAAGGCAGATCATCGGATTCTCAACCGAACGTTCCTGTGTAATAATAATATGGTACAAAAACTTGATCGGAGTGGTTCCTATGAAGAAACTGTTTGATAAAGAGAATCCAAAGACGCCGCTGATCTTTTACCTGTTTTACTTCGCAGTGTTCTGCGGAGGCTCGGTCTCCGGGAACTTCATGAGCCTGTATCTTACCGAGGCGGGCATACCTGTCAAGACGTTGGGGGTGCTCAGCGGAGTGATCATGATCGTGTCGCTTATAACCCTGCCCCTGTTCGGCAGGCTCGCGGACAACGCCAGGAGCAAGAACATCATAATGGACATAGGTTATCTGTTTACCATTGTGATGTACATACTGTTCATGGTCGTCAAGAACGTTGTCGTTATCTGCATCCTGAGGCTGATCTACGGACTTACGGCGACACCCATCATGTCGCTCTACGATACCATAACCATGGAGAACTGCCGCAAGCACGGATGGGAATACGGCCCGATCAGGATGGTGGGGACCATCGGGTTCTCGTTGATGGCTCTGTTTGCAGGTTATGCCATGAAGGGAAACGTCAGAGAGATGTTTCCCATGACGATAGTCTGCTACGCTGTCACGATGCTTTTCGGTATGATGTTCCCGACATCATACAGGACCGAGGTGAGCGCCGGCGAAGGTACCGGAGAGGCCGGGAAGGAAGCCGGACAGAAGGGAAACGTCTATGCTCTGCTGAAGAGTCGTAAGATCAGAAATGTCCTCATCATGTTTTTCGTCTATAACATAAGCGCCACGGTCAACCTGACATATTTCGCCAACTATGTCAGGGAACTGGGAGGATCTCTTGAGATGGTCGGGATCGCCAACGCGATCCTCGGATTCTCTGAGCTGCCTTTCCACCTGGGACCGGGGAAGAGGTGGCTGCAGCGCATAGGTGTCGAGAAGTCGATGCTGGTAGTGCTGGCAGTCGGAGTGTTCCGGTGGACCGTATGCGCTCTCACGAAGGATCCGACTGTTCTGATGTGGACGATGATCCTTAACGGCATCCAGCTTGTTCCGGTTATCATAGGTGTCGCGGAGTTCCTGTACGATCAGGCTCCAGAAGGACTGAAGGTCACCGCCCAGACTTCGCTCAGATCGTCAGCTTCCGTGGCGGCGATGCTGGCAGCGGATTTCGGCGGCAGTGCCATGTTCCACCTTTTCGAGAAGATGGGACAGGATCCCTACAGGAACATATATCTCAGCCTTATCCCCTTATGTGTGATCGGGATACTTGCCGGTCTGATATCTCTCAGGAGATCCGGTGATGAGAAGGCAGGGTCGGAAGCCTGACCCAGACATAAAACAGAGCGGTATGCGGCAGACCATCCGGCATGCCGCTGTTTGTTGACTAGGTCCTTGAAAAGGAATTATAATTTTCACAAGAAACAGCATGCGGAAGGTCGGAGGAGAAGCTTCAATGGACGATGACAGGATCCGTTCCGGCGAAACTGACGATTCCGGATTCGGTGAGAATTATATAACTCTCACGGATGATGACGGAGTCGAGACAGAGTTTAAGGTAGTTGACAGTATAGATCTGGATGAGGGTTCATACGTAGCCCTGGAGACGACTCCGGACGATCCTGTGGCATATCTGAATTCAGACGGTTCGCTTGTTATCCTCAAGGTCGTTGAGGAGGACGGCGAAGAAATACTGGTCACTATCGATGACGATGACGAATACGACGAGATCGCAGACATCTTCATGAGCAGGCTGTCGGATCTTTATGACTTTGATACGGACGACGATTCAGAATAACAGAAACGGAAACAATCCTGCTTTGTTCGATTTGTTGCATTCCATTATTTCCGTCAAAGAACAAAATAGGGATTCCTACGCGAGACTGCGGATTGCATATTCACCTTGAAGTGAAGAGCGCGAACCAGTCCGGGGGTTTTACCCACCGTCTACAGAGGCGGGGTTCTAACGGAGTGCAGACGGCATAGCAGGGTTTTTATTATATGAGGTATGCATCGTGTGGCTTGACCGCCAGATCAATTTGATAGGAACGGAACAGAGCTCCCGGCTGGAAGAAGCCAGGATCGCGGTCATAGGCCTCGGCGGGGTCGGCGGAGCTGCTGTTGAGGCACTTGCCAGGTGCGGGGTCGGCAGCATTTTTCTGATGGACGGCGATGTGTTCGATGAGACGAACCTCAACAGACAGATCCTGTGCACACGCAGGGACATAGGACGGCCAAAGGCTGAGGTCGCGCGAGAGAGGGTCGAGTCTATAAATCCCGAATGCCGTGTCACGGCTGTCAACGAGGTTCTCGGCAGGGACAATGTCGGTATCCTTGACGGATTCAGACCGGACTGCGTGATAGACGCCGTGGATCAGGTGACCGCTAAACTTCTGATAATTCAGTGGTGCAAGGAAAACGGCGTCCATGTGGTCTCGTCGATGGGCACCGGAAACAGGATCGATGCCGGCAGTTTCAGGATAGGAGACATAACCGACACTTCCGGCTGCGGATGTCCGCTGGCCAGGGTGATGCGGAGAGAACTCAGAGCAAGAGGCATCACCGGGGTGGATGTGCTTTACGGGAAGGAAGCTCCCCTGCGCACAGGTGACCGCGTTCCTGCCAGTATCTCCTTTGTTCCCCCGGTTGCAGGCTATCTGATCGCAGGTCATGCGGTAAGGATATATCTCGGGATATGAAAAAAAGTATCCGACAGCAGCTCGATGCTGATCATCATACAAACATAATTCAAGTGCAAAAAAGGAGACAAGGCAGTGGCTAAAAACAACACTGACAGACTGGACCGTCTGGAGAGGGCATGGGTGCTGTACGACGTTGGCAACTCCGCGTTTACCATGGTCGCATGCTCTCTGATCCCCATCTGGTTCAAGGACCTCGCGAGGCTGGGCGGAGCCGAGGCATACGAACATGCTACTTCCAACTTCGCATACGTAACGGCGATAGTCACGGTGATAGTTGCGATCATTGGGCCGGCATGCGGAGCTATCACGGACAACAAAGGTTTTAAAAAACCGATCTTCACTACGGCGCTGGCTATCGGACTAGCCGGGTGCATCTGACTCGGACTTGTCAGGGACTGGCTCATGTTCCTGATCGTCTATATCATAGCCAAGGTCGCTTACTCATGTTCGCTGACCTTCTATGACTCCATGCTGACGGACGTCACCACGCCGGAGCGCGCTGACAGGGTCTCATCCTACGGCTTTGCCTGGGGCTATATCGGATCCTGCCTGCCGTTCACCATAGCGCTCATCTTCTACATGGCCGGTGAGGGGATGCTCGGAGGATTCACGGTCAGCCGCGACACGGCCAGGCTGGTCGGGCTGATAACCACCGCGGTCTGGTGGTGCCTCGTAACGCTCCCCCTGCTCAAGAATTACAAGCAGAAATATTACGTGGAGTCTGAGAAAGGCGCCGTCAGGGAAGCGTTCGTCAGACTGGGACGCACGCTCGTCAGGATAGTAGAGGAAGAGAAAAAGGTGTTCTTCTTCCTCATTGCATTCTTCTTCTATATCGACGGTGTCAATACCATCATCGACAACTGCATCAACATCGGGACCGATCTTGAGCTGAATACTGTTGGTCAGGTCGTGTTCCTGCTGGCAACGCAGGTCGTGGCGTTCGCCTTCTCGCTCGTGTTCTCAGTGCTCTCCAAGAAATTCCGCACGGTCAGCTTGATCTATGTATGCATCGCCGGATACTTCGCAGTCTGCGTATATGCAATCTTCCTGAACTCTCTGTGGCAGTTCGGCATCATGGCCTTCGGAGTCGGCATGTTCCAGGGATCCATCCAGGCTCTGTCCAGGAGCTATTTCAGCAAGATCATCCCGGCTGAGAACTCAGGGGAGTACTTCGGACTTTATGACATATTCTCTAAAGGAGCAGCATGCCTCGGATCTCTGGTTATCGGCATCGTCAAGGACACCACCGGAAGCATCCAGCTTGCAGTCGGAGCAATGGTCATCTTCTTCGCACTGGGCTTCCTATTCCTGAGGAAAGCCGACACGGTCAGAGAATGAGCACAACACAGACTTGTACATCAGAAAACCCCGGACACGTGTCCGGGGTTTTGCATCAGATGAATATCAGGATTCGAATTCAGCGCAGGCAGCGTTCACTGCCTCTTCGGTTGCTTTCATGGCGTCCAGTGTCCGTTGAAGGAGATCATCCAGCGTCCATCCCAGCATTTCGGCTCCTCTGGCAATGACCTCCCTTGAACATCCTGCAGCGAATTTCTTATCCTTGTATTTCTTTTTGAGGGAAGACAGTTCCATGTCGGTGCAGCTTCTTGAGGGACGCATCTTTGCCGCTGCCCAGACAAGACCTGTAAGTTCGTCAC
>JAFZZV010000064.1 GCA_017828855.1 Oscillospiraceae bacterium
CCGGAAAAAGCCTCAAGGCACAGGAAGATCACGTTGTATCCCTCGAACATCCCGGTATACTCATTCTTCAAGGTCGGCTTCACCGTGTTCATATATGTCGCGAGCCACCGGACGCTGTTGTCTGAACTTTCCATGAACGGCACGAGATCAATGTCCGTCACCTGCGGGGATCTGTCGACCGGTCCGGACGAAACACCTCCGGCTAGACCGTCTCCGTCCACCCCAACCGGTATGTCTGACATGCTCGGCGCGATGACAGTTGCCGGGACCAATCCGTGATATACGTCCAGGCGTATCATTGTAAGCAGTCCGAGCCTTTCGACCTGAAGATCGAGATTCTCGTCCATAAGGTACAGTTTACCGGGCTCCATATCACCTGTTGTTCCCCAGTCTCTCTGTGTGAGCCACAGTCCGAAACAGTGCATGTAGATAGCCAGGAGGATCATCACCATGGCAGTCAGTACTGCGGAACCTGAAGTATTGTCCGAACCCTTTTCTTCGCCGTCTTCCTTTCTCTTTCCTTTTGTCCCGGATCCGTCTCTTGCCGGAACGAATATGCTCGCTATGGCAGGCAGCATCAGAAGGATGAGATAGATGAAGTTTTTGAATATGGTGGATATGATTATATTCAGATAATCATAAAGTCTGTTCTCGGCTGCAGTACCGAGTGCGGAAGGCGGATAGAATGTCTGAAGGATATAGTAAGCGACGCTCTCTGCGGCGAAGATCAGCCAAAGCAGGAAAAGCATCACTGTCCTGACCTTCTTTTCCGCCGGCCCTTTTATCAGCGCAGGCAAAAGTCCTGCCAACAACCCGACAGAGACCGAAAAAGCGATGTATATGGGACTGTAGACCAGTTCAGTCCTGATCTTGATATGCAGCAGCAGTTCCATCCATACTATCGCAGCCGGAAAGAACAGACTGTATATGATGTTCCTTTTTGTTTTGTTCAAAGCCATCATCCGAACTCCGCTTATCAGGTAATGCAGACCTATAGATTATATCATGCCCGCTCAGGCAGAATGTTGCCGGTAGATTAACAAAGCCATCGGCACTTGACCATCATCCACATGAAGGACTGCAACAAAAAATCCTTTGAGTCCCTGCCGATATTGCCGGCGGAAAACAAAGGATCTTCTGGTGAGACACCGGAGATTCGAACTCCGGACACCCTGCTTAAAAGGCAGGTGCTCTGCCGACTGAGCTAGTGTCTCGCAAATGCGCCTTGTAATTATAGAAAACTGATCTTCAAAAGTCAATTGCCACTTTCTTGTGCCATTCAGGGATACTATAATATCTGTTGAAACTGAAAAAACAGTACTGAATCACTGCGCATTCTTCTCAGAGGAAAACATATTATGACTGATAATTCTGAAATACTGAATAAACTATCATCGCTGGACGGAAATGATCCGGTCGATTATTCCGGTCTTCGCGAAAACACCGAAAACTCACTGCACTATCTTCTTGCGTCGATGTTTCCGAATTTCATATGTCCTGACTTCCCCTGCGACGAATGCGAAAGGACCGGCACCGCATATCTTGACAAAGCGCGGGGATTCCTTACCCGTTCCCTGTCATATGTCATGAGCGAAGATGATGCGGAAGAATGTTCGGACTGGCTGCTCTCAAGACTTCCTTCAATTAAGGAGGTCCTTCTGTCCGACGTGGAAGCCGCTTATGAGGGAGATCCTGCTGCAAAGAGCACAGATGAAGTCATACTAACATATCCCGCATTCACTGCCATCAGCGTGTACAGACTGGCTCACGAACTTTATTCCAGGCAGATCCCCCTGATCCCCAGGATTATGACTGAGTACGCCCACAGAGTCACGGGGATCGATATACATCCCGGTGCAAAGATCGGCAGAAGGTTTTTCATAGATCACGGGACAGGTGTCGTGATTGGAGAAACGACTACCATCGGAGAGCATGTAAAGCTGTATCAGCATGTCACGCTCGGAGCCAGAAGTTTTGAAGTGGCCGAGGACGGCAGTCTGGTCAAAGGCATCAAGCGTCATCCCGATCTGGGAGATAATGTTGTAGTGTATGCCGGTGCGACCATTCTGGGCGGCGACACAAGGATCGGAAACAACTGCGTCATAGGGGGCAATGTATGGCTGACCCACTCGGTGCAGGACGGAGAGACGGTGATAGCATCCCATTCCAGAGAGCACAGGAGAAAGAATCAGCTCTGACGTATGTCCGTGGATAACGAGCGGCAGCGCTGCGATTCAGATATGACTCAAGCCCGGACTTGTGATGTCCGGGCTTGAATAATATGCTTCTTCATTCCTCGTCCAGGCCGTCTTCCGAATAGAAGATAGGATAAAGCGAACTGGAAATCCTCTTCATCAGTTCGGCATTGATCTTTCTGAGATCCTCGACATCGGACACATCGAAATCAATGATCCCGTTGATGAGCTCAGGTGTGATCGAGGCTCTCTTTTCTTCCGGAACTCCGGAAAGGATCTCCTTAGCCTTGAACTTAACATATGCTTCTTTTTCTTTCTGAGTCAGAGGCTCGAAATGGCTGATCAGATTGAGCCTTGATCTGAACTCAGGAGCGAGTTCAGTGTCTATCTTCTCTTCCGTGAGATTGGAAGTGAAAATGATTATGTATTTGTTCAGGTCATAGTCTCTTCCGAGAGAGTCCGTGAACCATCCGTCTTCCAGAAGCTGGAGGAAAAAGTTATGTATCGGCTTGCTCGCTTTCTCAAACTCATCGATCAGTATGACCGTTCCCCTGCTGTTGAGAAGCTTTTCACTGAGCTCTCCCTTACTGCTTCCGACATAGCCTCTCGGGCTGCCTATCAGACTCCCCAGAGAGTTTGCTGAGCTGTAGTTTCCGAAATTGATCTTGATGAGCTGCTCCGACGGAGCAAGACAGTGGTGGATGAGTCTCGCAGTCTCCGTCTTTCCTATGCCGGACGTGCCGTAAAGAAATGCGGAGAAGATCCTTTGGTTCCCCATCAGACTGAAAACACGGAACCTTCTAAGCTCCTCGAACAGCCTCTCCTTGAACTCAGGATTGCCGAACAGTCTGCTGTTTACCGTGTCGCACAGATCATTGAAATCCTTTTCACTCAGGTCAGCTATATTATTGGAAAGAAGCTCCGTCAGCCCCAGTTTTGCCTCAAGGGACCGGACCTCTCCAAGCGCGAAGTACAGCATTCCTTTCGCAGAAGCCATATACTGCCGCTCCAGTATGACGCAGGCTTCACATCTGTCGATGTTCTGAACGAAAGCTACTATTCTTTCAAGGTACGGCAAAAGACTCGTCACTCTGTCCTCATTAGCAAAGAGTGACGAGACATCTATTAGCATATACTTCGTACCGGTTGGAAGCTGGATACGGCCGTTTTGTTCTCCGAATCGAAAGGCGCTAAGCATGAGTCCGTTCTCGGCTTCTACGACCTCAACGATCTTCTCACGATTGCGCCTGTCATATTCGTATAAGGGGATCCTTTTCATACAATCTGCCTTACACTGAGCTATTGCTTTTTATTCCATTCCGGAAAGATAATCATCGATGTTAAGGAACTCCTCCTCAAAGTCGAACGCACGTACAGCAGCCATGGACTGTCTTACGACCTCGATGGATCCCTTGATGATCGCACCCGGGTCGATATTGATCTCAGCGCTGCGGATATTTCCGAAGACCACGGCATTAGGGCCGATAGTGATGCTTACATCCACGAACAGATTGCCTTTGATCTTTCCGTCACAAACCAGATCGCTTGCTCTGACATCTCCGATCACCACTGAACCGGTATCGAAGCTTGCATTCGTCTTGCAGGTGATATTGCCTCTTTCCTTTCCTCCGACAAATATGCAGGAATCCGAGGTGACCTCACCGTCGATGATGCCGCCTTTGACGACCACTTCGGTGGTTGAATTGATGTTTCCCTTTATTGCGCTGCTGAAAGACATCTTATCCTTGGTCGAGATATTGCCCTCGATCACGGTATTCTGACTCAGCTGGTTGACAAATTCTCTTTCGAGCTGCTCCTCTGAAACAGTCGCAGGCGCCGTCGGCACAGCAACCACAGGTTCATCTCTTGTGAATAAAGCCATTCTTTTGCTCCTTCTAATGGATATGGATATATGCATGGAGGTCAGAATGAACAGACCTGCCCTCACATTTTATAACTGCTTGATATACACGTTAATGTTAATTGTTCCTCATATAAAAGTCAAGAACAGGAGATTATAAGAACAGCGCAGGAGCCGGAGCTGAAATGCCCCGGCTCCTGGATAGAACAATTAATTATTCAGCTCTCTCAACGAGTGCCTCATAACGGTTCTTGGCGTTTTCCTCAGCCTTCTCGAACAGGACTTCTGCACGCTCCGGGAAGGAACGGGTCAGGGATGAGTAACGAGCTTCTCCCATGATGAAGTCACGATAGCTGCCCGTAGGAGCCTTGCTGTCGAGCTGGAACGGGTTCTTTCCTTCTGCCTTGCGGCGAGGATCGAAACGGAACGTGTTCCAGTAACCGGCTTCGACTGCCTTCTTCATCTCAGCCTGACAGTTCGTCATACCGCCTCTGATGTTGTGCATCTCGCAAGGCGCATATCCGATGACGAGAGACGGTCCCTTATAGGACTCAGCTTCAGTCAGGGCTTTAAGGGTCTGGTTCATATCAGCGCCCATAGCTACCTGAGCGACATAGATATAACCGTAGGACATTGCGATATCCGCCAGGCTCTTCTTTGCGATCTCCTTGCCGGCAGATGCAAACTGTGCGACCTGTCCGATCTGGGATGCCTTGGAAGCCTGTCCGCCTGTATTGGAATAAACCTCTGTGTCGAAGACCATGATGTTGACGTCTTCTCCGGAAGCCAGGACATGGTCCAGTCCTCCGAATCCGATATCATATGCCCATCCGTCTCCGCCGAAGATCCAGATGGATTTCTTGGAGAGGTACTCCTTGTTGGCAAGGATATACTTGCTGTCTTCGCAGTCAAGTTTCTCGAGCTCAGCAACGACTGCATTGGTGGCTTCACCATTCTTGCCGCCGTCGGTAAATGTGTCGAGGTACTCGGCTACTGCTGCCTTTAAGGATTCCGGAGCGTCTTCCTTGGCTGCCATCTCTTCCAGTCTGGTCTTCAGGGAATTCCTGATCGCACCCTGGCCGAGCATCATTCCGAAGCCGTGCTCCGCGTTGTCCTCAAAGAGGGAGTTGGCCCATGCAGGTCCGCGTCCTTCCTTGGTGGTCGTGTAGGGGGATGTTGCAGCCGGGCCGCCCCAGATGGAGGAGCATCCGGTCGCGTTGGAGATGTACATGTGATCTCCGAAGAGCTGTGTCACGAGTCTTGCATAGGAGGTCTCGGCGCAGCCTGCGCAGGAGCCTGAGAACTCAAGCAGAGGCTTTCTGTACTGGCTGGTGATGACGTTCAGCATCGGGCTGATGTCTTTCTTCTCCTCGACCTTTGCCACGCAATAATCGAAAACTGCCTGCTGGTCTTCCTGGCTCTCTCTGTCCACCATCTTGAGAGACTTGGTGGGGCATACACCGACGCAAACACCGCATCCCATGCAGTCCAGAGGAGAAACAGCCAGGGTGTACTTGTAATCAGTCTTGAAGATGGGTCTGGTGCCGAGCTTCATGTTGGAAGGAGCGGCAGCGACTTCTTCTTCTGTAAGTGCGAAGGGACGGATCGTTGCATGCGGGCAAACGAACGCGCACTGGTTGCACTGAGCGCATGTCTCTGCGTTCCACTCCGGGACTGAGACCGCTACGCCGCGCTTCTCATATGCGGCAGCACCGAGTTCGAATGTTCCGTCAACATGATCTCTGAAGGCAGATACGGGAACCGAATAGCCGTCCATAAGTCCGACGGGAGCAAGGATGGTATCGACCATCTTGACGAGCTTCTCGGGGCCTTCACGCTTAACGGTATCGTTCTCATCTACAGCATCAGCCCACTCAGCCGGGACGTCGATCTTAACATACGCAGTGACACCGGCGTCGATGGCTTTGTAGTTCATGTCGACGACATCCTGCCCGTGACGCAGATAGCTCTTGAGTGCAGCTTCCTTCATGTGATCGACTGCTTCTTCAATAGGCATGACGTTTGCAAGAGCGAAGAACGCCGACTGAAGAGTCGTGTTCGTGCGCTTGCCCATTCCTATGGATGCGGCGATGTCGATGGCATTGATGGTATAGAGCTGGATGTTGTTTCTGGCAATGTAGCGCTTCGCCTCGGCGTTGAGATGCTCGCCAAGCTCCTCAGGAGTCCACTGGCAGTTGATCATGAACACGCCGCCCGGCTTTACGTCATTGACCATCTTATAGCCTCTGGTCACGTAAGACGGGTTGTGGCAGGCTACGAAGTCAGCCTTGTTGATGTAGTAAGGGCTCTTGATCGGATGATCTCCGAAGCGCAGGTGGGAAATAGTTACGCCGCCTGTCTTCTTGGAGTCATACTGGAAGTAAGCCTGTACGTACTTGTCGGTGTAGTCTCCGATGATCTTGATGGAGTTCTTGTTCGCGCCGACAGTGCCGTCGCCGCCGAGACCCCAGAACTTGCACTCGATGGTGCCTTCCGCAGCAGTATTGGGAGCGGGTTTCTCTTCCAGTGAGAGATGCGAGAGGTCATCATTGATGCCGATTGTGAAATGAGGCTTGGGATCATCTTTTGCAAGTTCGTCGTACACCGCGAATATGCTTGCAGGAGGAGTATCCTTGGAGCCGAGTCCATAACGTCCGCCGATGACTGTATCGACATGTCTGCCCTGAGCAGCAAGTGCAGTGATGACATCCATGTAGAGAGGCTCACCGAGGGAACCGGGCTCCTTTGTACGGTCAAGAACAGCGATCTTCTTGACTGTCTCAGGAATGGCTTCAACAAGTTTCTCAGCAGAGAAAGGTCTGTAGAGACGGACCTTTACGAGTCCGACCTTCTCACCCTTGGCGGTGAGATAATCGATGACTTCTTCTGCCACGTCATTGATGGAGCCCATGGCGATGATGACGCGTTCAGCGTCCGGAGCGCCATAGTAATTGAAGAGGCGGTAATCAGTGCCGAGTTTGGCATTGATCTTGCCCATATACTCTTCCACGACTGCAGGAACCGCGTCGTAGAAGGCATTGTTGGCCTCACGATGCTGGAAGAAGATATCATCATTCTCGTGAGAGCCGCGCATCACGGGATGCTCGGGGTTGAGTGCGCGCTTGCGGAATGCAGCAACTGCATCCATGTCGCACATCTCCTTGAGGTCTTCGTAATCCCACACTTCTATGTTCTGAAGCTCATGGGAAGTACGGAATCCGTCAAAGAAGTTGAGGAACGGCACACGGCTCTTGATAGCAGCAAGATGCGCTACGGGAGACAGGTCCATTACCTCCTGGGGGTTGGTCTCTGCGAGCATTGCGAATCCGGTCTGACGGCAGGCCATCACGTCTGAGTGGTCGCCGAATATGTTCAGGGCATGGGACGCAACCGCACGGGCAGAGACATGGAAGACTGCAGGAAGCAGTTCTCCGGCTATCTTGTACATGTTCGGGATCATGAGCAGCAGGCCCTGAGACGCTGTGTAGGTCGTCGTAAGAGCACCGGCTGCAAGAGATCCGTGGACAGTACCGGAAGCGCCGGCTTCCGACTGCATCTC
>JAFZZV010000065.1 GCA_017828855.1 Oscillospiraceae bacterium
CATTGCTATCCTCGATCCCTCATCGGTGCCCGGCGAGGATATCTGCAGGGTGCTCGGTCTGGATGATACAAGCATAGAGTTCGAGATAACTTCGAACAGGCCTGACTGCATGTGCGTA
Organism: Oscillospiraceae bacterium; assembly: GCA_017828855.1. Taxonomy (GTDB): domain Bacteria; phylum Bacillota; class Clostridia; order Oscillospirales; family Ruminococcaceae; genus RUG11783. Next base: position 119 of record JAFZZV010000065.1, read on the forward strand.
TCCGGTCTCGGGCGCGAGGCTGCAGCCACGTTCCGAAAGCCGTTCCGCTTCCCTGTACCTGAGGTGCGCAATGCTGCGGGTTCCATCGACGGCATGCTCAGCGTCAGGAACGAGACTCCGGAAAACTGCCTCAGATATACGGCAGCGATAGTCAGGAACGTCAGGGTAAAGCCGTCCCCCATGTGGATGAGGCAGCGCCTGAGGCTCTGCGGAGTCCGTCCCATAAACAACATCGTGGACATCACCAACTATGTGATGCTCGAGTACAACCAGCCCATGCACGCGTTCGACTACAGGAACGTCAAGGATAGCGAGATCATCATCCGCCAGGCAAGGGAAGGCGAGCACATCGTCACACTTGACGACATCGACCGCGCCCTGACTCCCGATATGATGGTCATCGCGGACAGCGAGAAACCCATCGCGGTAGCCGGCATCATGGGCGGAGAATACAGCGGGACCTATGATGACACCAACACGGTCATCTTCGAATCCGCCTGCTTCAATGCGGTCAACGTCCGCTACACGGAGAAGGGCCTCGGAATGAAGACCGAGTCCTCTGTCAGATTCGAGAAGGGACTGGATCCCGAGAACACTCTCAGGGCCTTGACCCGCGCGCTGGAGCTCGTTGAAGAGCTTGACGCCGGCGACGTGATCGGCGGTTTCGTGGACATTAAGGGCAACATGCCGGAGCGCAGGACCCTGGTCCTGGAGCCCGACAAGATCAATGCTTTCCTCGGGACCGATCTTCCGGCAGAGGAGATGGTTTCCATACTGAAGTCCCTCGAGTTCGAGGTCTCGGATGACATGAGGGTCACTCCCCCGACCTTCCGCGCTGACATACTTCTCATGAACGACATCGCGGAAGAGATCGCGAGATTCTACGGCTACAACAATGTTCCTTCCACCGTTATGACAGGCGTCGCCACAGCACAGCTCACAGAGAGACAGCATTTCGAGAAGGATCTCGCACTTCGTCTCGTCTCCGCCGGTCTCTATGAGGTCAAGACTTATTCCTTCATGGGAACAAGGACTCTGGATCTTCTGGGCGAACCTGCTGACAGCGATCTGCGCAAGGCAGTCGTCATCAGCAACCCGTTCGGTGACGATACTGCGCTCATGCGCACCACTCTCCTTCCCGCCATGCTCGACGTGGTCTCGCGCAACGTAAACGCAAGAGTCCCTTCCGGTTCTTTCTTTGAGATAGGTGTAGCCTTCCACGCGCATGAAGATCCCAATGAGCTCCCTGACGAGCTCAAGGATCTTGTCATCGCCAGCTATAACTCCCTCGGATTCTACGGGGTAAAAGGCGTTATCGAGGACATCTGCAGGAACGCCAACACGGATACTCCGGCCTTCTCTCCGCTTACAGACAGCACTCTCTATCACCCGGGACGCGCTGCGACCGTCACTGTCGGTGACACTGTGATAGGGACCATGGGCGAGCTCCTTCCTTCCGTGGCGTCCAATTTCGACATAAAGGAGAAGGTGACAGCGGCTGTCATTTCCGTTGAGAAACTGTTCTCTGTCAGGGGCGGTGTAAGGAGATTCACTCCTCTTCCCAAGTTCCCGGCCATGAGCAGAGACCTTGCAATAGTATGCGACACCTCCGTGCCCAGCGGAGATTTGGAGCGTGAGATCCGCTCTGCCTGCGGGGAGATCCTCGAATCGCTGTCAGTGTTCGACGTCTATACAGGAGACAAGGTCGAAGCGGGGAAAAAGAGCATCGCGTACTCGCTCGTGCTAAGGCACAAGGACCGCACTATGACCGACGACGAAGCCGATACCGCGATCAGGAAGAGTCTTGAAAAGCTCGAGAAGATAGGCGCATTCCTCCGCAGCTGACTTGCCTAAATCCGCTAAATAAGCTATCCTAGTACATGACTCAAGAATAAAAACAGAAAGGAATCGGACATGCAGGATGACACCATGATCTTCTCCTACGAGGACGAAGAGGAAAGACTGATCCACGATCAGCTCACATTGGTATATAATGCCCTCGCTGAAAAGGGCTACAATCCGGTGAATCAGATCGTCGGTTATCTTCTGACTGAAGACCCGACATACATCACCACCAACCGAAACGCCAGATCTGTCATGCTGTCTATGGACCGCGACGATATACTGCAGGTCCTGGTCCGCAGATTCCTCAGTTAAGGAGGCACGATATGGCAGACGAAGCGACCCTGACCTACAAAGGCCATCCTCTTGTAAGGCACGGAAACGACATATACTACGGCGCCCCGGAAGATCCGTATGTTGTTTATATGCAGATCCTCGGAAGCGAGAAAAAGAACGGGATCGACACCGCTAACAGAGTTCAGGTCATGCTGCTCTCCAACGCGGAGGGTCTCAACATGATGGAGCGCATAGTCAGAGTCAGCGAGAAGAACAGCCTTTACAGCGCACTGGACATCGGATCCATCTGGTATGAGAAAGCGCTGCTCGAAAGCGCCAAATGATCTTCTGAATCAGTCATTGGTAAAAAGCAAAGAAACAGCCGGTATCCGCGTAAATCGGGTACCGGCTTTCCTTATATGTGCGCTGTCTCTTCCTCTTCGTATACTGACGTTTATTCAGTGTCCGGATCTGCCGGATCTTCTTCGCCCGGATCTTCCGGCACATCCGGTGGCGGATCAGGCTCTCCGGGTTCGTCAGGTGTGGCAGGCTCATCACCCGGATCGGGGTTTTCCGACCCTCCGGGATCGGATGTCCCTCCCGGATCGTCCGATCCTTCGGAGCCGCCGCTGTCTCCGGTATTCTCAGTCCCCCCGGGACTGTCAGATCCGGAAACATCCCCCGTATCGGAAGATCCTCCCTGCACACCGGGCTCCTCCGGAGTGTCAGGCTCGTTGTTCTCTCCTGAGGAAGAACCTTCCTCCGTACTTCCGCTCCCTGTGAGCATTCCGAGTATCCTGGTCCACTGCTTTCCGCATCTCGAGCAGGTACCCCTCTCCTCTCCTTCACTCTGATAAGTCGGAGCCGTGACCGTGACCCATCTTATATCGTGAGCATCCGGGTCTATGTCAAGCCTTTTGTCTTCAGCGTGACCGCAGACCAGACAGGTGCGTCTCATCAGTCCGTCGCTGATGCATGTTGGGGCAGTCACTTCGGTCCACTCTCCGTAGGTGTGGACCTCGCATTCGAGGACCTCTCTCACCGTGAAGATGTGATCTCCGTTCCCGTCACTGCTCCAGGTCACTGTAAGCATCGACGTCTTTGCGCATCTGTCCCTCACAAGGCTGCAGAGCATCTCAGCATACTCCAGTTCAGTGCCGTTCGCCGCATCGTGCCCTACTGTGAAGGAGTGCTCCCTGACGGATGCTCCTTCTCCCGGCTGTGCTGAACTGAACCTGAATCCGTCTTTTGACAGTCTGCTGGTCGCTATGGACAGCATTCCGTCACAGTCAAATGATCCGTCACCGTTAGGTGCCCCGATCTGCACAGGGATCTCAGAGACGGAGACCCTCCTGTCCTCCGTCTGAAAGGCATGGAGCCGGTGATAGTTCAGGACCGTCATCAGTCCCTTCTGCGAAAGGTGTATGCCGTCAGCTTCCATCATGGACGGGTCCGCGAACCCTGTCCCGCTGTCGCTCAGCGCCTCTGCGGCATTTAGGAATGGAACTCCGCACTCAAGGCACATTTCCTTCAGCGCGTCGTTGAACCCCTCCACTTCACCCATGGTCAGCACCCCGTAGGGAGTGGTCACCTCCCGTCCCAAAGGAAGGATCGACATGACGATGATGTCGGTATAGGGATAATTCTCCCTTATGCCGTCTATCAGCTTCCTGTAGACGTAGATGAAATTGTCTGTCACTCCCGTCAGGTTGTTCGTTCCGAAGTTCAGAAGCACGCGTCTGGGCTGCATGATCCGCACCGCTTCGGCGACATTTACCGGACCGTCATATCCCGCAAAGTATACACAGGGTTCGCCGGCGGCGGTCTGTATCCCTTTGCCTTCCAGCCCGATCACGTTGTCATATGTCAGTATCCCATTCCTTACGAACCGGAGGAAGTTCCCGTCCCCGATGAAAAGCGTGCCGTTCGTATATTCCTCTCCGGCATCCGCTGTCTCCCTGAGGATCACGCTGTCCCACAGCGAAGTCTGTACTTCCGGGATCTCATCCGCGTCCTTTGCGTTGAGCATAGGCAGCCCGCCGTAATTGCTGAGCAGGTAGAAGGCAGCGAAGATCACCGCTACGGCAGCGAAAGTCAGAGCGATCGTTACTGCGAACGCCCTGTCCTGTCCCGATCCGCCGGAACTTATCCGGTTTTTGTCTTCCTGCTCAGCCAAACCCGCCTGTCCTCCCGGTCTTTTGACCTGTTTCCGGTGTATCTCATTGTAACACTTTTCCTCCTGCAAAAGCACAAGCTTGCAGTCAAGGTCCGTTTACGTAAACCAAAAAGGCTGTCAGCAAAGACAGCCTTTCAGTGTATATTCAGTGTTCGGAGATCAGTCTTCCTCGTGATGATGGTGATGGTGGTGATGATGGCATTCCTCATCATCGCAATCCTCGCCGTCACAGTCTTCGCAGTCGCATTCCTCGATATCGAATTCGATCTTCTCGCCGCAGAACGGGCACTTCACGTCTCCGTTGAAGATGGTGTCCTCATCGACGGAAAAGCTCTTTCCGCAAGCAGGGCACTCGACGTCATAGAGATAATCCTCTTCATCGTCTTCGTCATCATCGTCAAAGTCATCATCAACGCCGTACAGCGCATCCAGATCGTCCTCGATGTCATCGAGGTGCTGATCGATCGCCTCGACCTCCTCGTAGAGGTCGGTGACGTCATCATCGCACTCCTGGAGGATGTGTGCCATGTCGTCTACCAGCTCAAGAAGAGTATCGAAGATCTTCCTCTCCTTATCTCCGAGAGAGAGGTCGCTTGCTTCCACGAGACCTTTGAGAAAACCGACTTTTTCAAGAATATCCATCTTACTTATGCCCTTCCCATATATTCGCCCGTGCGGGTGTCTATCTGAACTATGTCGCCTTCGTTGATGAACAGCGGGACACGTACCTCTGCACCTGTCTCAAGTGTCGCAGGCTTGAGTGTGTTTGTCGCTGTGTTGCCTTTGAGGCCGGGCTCGGTGTGGGTGACCTCGAGCTCCACGAAGTTGGGAGCCTCGATGCCGAACACGCTTCCCTTGTAGGACAGGATCTTGACATCCATGTTCTCCTTAACGAAGCGGAACGTGTCGGGAAGATCCTTCGCGGCGACCGGGGTCATCTCGTATGTCTCTGAGTCCATGAAATAGTACATGTCACCGTCATTGTAGCTGTACTGCATGTCGCGGCGCTCGATAAACGCCTGCTCGAACTTGTCTGTCGGGCTGTATGTACGCTCAAGAACGCTTCCGGTGATGACGTTCCTCACCTTGGTGCGTACGAACGCGGCACCTTTTCCGGGCTTTACATGCTGGAACTCGATGATCTGGAAAACGTTTCCGTCTTCTTCAAATGTTACGCCGTTCCTGAAATCTCCTGCTGAAATCATATCTAATCTCCTCGCTAATAAAACTACCGATTTAACTAAGACATATTACCATATCGGTCATGCCCTTGCAAGAAAAAACGAATGCTTCTCCCTGCTTCTCCGTTAGTGCTATTTCTCCTTTGTTTCCCGCCTCAGGTTCGCGTCACATGCAATCTAAAAGGCTGTCGTGACCCGCTCTTTCCGACGGCGAAAGCAGGTACGGCAGCCCTTTGTGTCTTATGGTGTCAGATCCTGTTGACTCCGGTCCTGACAGCCGCTTCGGAAACAGCTTTTGCGACGTTCTTTACAGCTCTCTCATCGAATGCTCCAGGGATGATGTGATCTGCGGACAGTTCCTCATCGCTGACTGTACCGGCGATGGCATAGGCTGCCGCTATTTTCATCTCATCGTTTATCTGGCTCGCCCTGACGTCCAGAGCACCGCGGAAGATCCCGGGGAATGCAAGAACATTGTTTATCTGGTTCGGGTAGTCGCTGCGCCCTGTCCCCACGATCGCGGCACCTCCTGCCTTTGCCTCGTCGGGCATTATCTCGGGAACGGGATTCGCCATGGCAAATACGATAGGATCCTTCGCCATCGTCGATACCATCTCTGCGGTAAGAGTACCCGGCGCTGAAACTCCTATGAACAGATCGGCGCCTTTAACAGCATCAGCAAGTGTCCCCTTGACCATGTCGCGGTTGGTGATCTTTGCCATCTCTTCCTTAACAGGGTTGAGGTTGTCTCTTCCCTCGTATATCGCTCCGTTTCTGTCGCACATGATGACGTTTCTGAGGCCCATGGCCACGAGGAGCCTGATGATGGCGATGCCTGCTGCGCCTGCACCGGATGTTACAACTTTTATATCATGGATATCTTTGCCGACGATCTTTAGCGCATTGAGTGCCGCTGCCAGTACAACGACTGCTGTGCCGTGCTGGTCATCGTGGAATATCGGAATGTCGCAGATCTCTTTGAGTTTCTGCTCTATCTCAAAGCACCTCGGCGCCGAGATGTCTTCCAGGTTGATGCCGCCGAAGCTTCCGGCGATGAGAGAAACCGTCCTGACTATATCATCGACGTCTTTGCTCCTGACACAGAGCGGGAACGCGTCGACATCCGCAAATCTCTTGAACAGAGCGCACTTGCCCTCCATCACAGGCATACCTGCTTCAGGTCCGATATCACCGAGTCCGAGTACTGCAGTCCCGTCAGTGATGACCGCGACAAGGTTGCCTCTGCGTGTGTATTTGTATGACAGATCCACGTCCTTCTGTATCTCAAGGCACGGCTCGGCAACACCCGGTGTGTATGCGATCGAGAGCTCTTCCGTATTGTTGATAGGTGCGCGTCCCACCACCTCGATCTTGCCCTTCCATTCCTCATGGGCTTTCAGTGCGATCTCTCTTCTGTCCATGGTCACTTTTCTCCTTCTTCTACGTTTTCAATTTCGTCGTCTGTATCTCAGGTTTCGTCCCTGCCGTGATCGGAGATGGTCTCCGGACGGATGGTTCCGTTTTATCAATTATAACATGCTTCCCGGGAAAGCCCGTCATGCCTCCCTGACCCACTTTCCTGTGATGTGCTCCGGCACCAGGGCGAACATGAGCGTCCGTCTGCCGTGTTCCTCTATCTCACGCGAGATATAATCCTCGTCATCCGTGAACTTTCTGCTCAGCTTCCGCGCGATCGCCACTACCTTGTCCTCATCTGTGACGATCTCGGTCCTCCCGAATACGATAGCGCTCCGGAAAGTCAGCGCCCACTCTCCCTCTTTGCGCTCTCCTCCGTCCAGTACACAGAACGATGCCTTATCGCTCCTCATGATGGCATCGATCTTATGCCCGGTCTTCCCGCTGTGAAAATACAGTTTTCCGTCCTCTTCACAATAATAGTGATTTAACGGCATCCCGTAGGGATATCCGTCATCTCCCAGTACCGAGAGAACGCCTCTCAGTTCTTTCCTCAGAAGATCTATAGCCTCTTCCTTCTCCAGTCTCCTGGCAGTTCTTGCGACCTCTCTGAACATTTCCTCTCCTCTTCCAAAAAGGGAAGCCGGGGCTATCCGCCTTCTGCTTCCCGTATCATTCCGTATCATTGGACTGTTTTTCTCAACCGTATTGTCTGAACGCTTCCGTGTGCATTTTTAGGAACAGTTCCCTGTCGAGCGAGAATGCCACCATTGCATTCGGGCTTCTCTCGGCACAGTTCTCATCCGTTACGGTACACGCCCTTGTGTACTGTCCGTTGAGGTCAACTTCCACATAACACGGCCTGGTCCTGAGCACGGCGGGATTGATGAGCCATGCAACCGGAACCGAGTCATATATCACAGCTCTGCGTTCTCCTGTAAGTTTTTCCGTGGCGGTAAGATAGTCCTTGCTCAAGTCGTAGTAGAATCTTCCGGTCCTGCCGCCTATCAGACGGAACATCTCGATGTCGTCCTTCACGAAATATGCGCTGTCCGCTGCTTCGAGTCCGCACATAACTATGCGGACGCCGCTCTGCAGAACTATCTGTGCTGCCTCCGGATCAGCGACGATGTTCGCTTCACCTGCCGGAAGCATGTTCCCTCCGAAGACAGACCCTCCCATCATTGCGATACCGTCGATACGGTCCCTTATATCGGGATAAGCAAGCAGCAGCGTAGCGACGTTGGTCAGCGGTGCGAGCGAAACTATGGTGACCTTTGAGTCCTGATTCCTGATCAGCGACGCCATGTAACTCACTGCATCGAGATCCACCTCCAGGTGGACCGGCTCAGGGAGCATATACCCCACGTTTCCCAGTCCGTCCTTTCCATGCAGGAACGCCCCTCTCGCGTTTGAATAGTTACGGTTCTTCCCTAACAGCGGACCGGCAGCCCCCTTTGCTACTCTGGCATGCTTATCCAGCAGTTCCAGTATCTTCATGACGTTCTTCGAAGAACTGTCCACGTCAACGTTGCCGAAACATGTGGTGATGCCTATGACCTTGAGCAGCGGCGAGCTGAACGCAAGCATCACGGCATAAGCATCGTCGACTCCCATGTCTGTATCTATAATGACAGGTATGATCTGGCTCATCCGCCCTTCCTCCTGTCAAAAGTTCTGAGACAGCGGAAATAAAAGTCCGCGAACATCTCCCTCTGCGTGTATAGAGCAAGCCTGACATTGGGATCGTCCGTGAACCTTCTGTTGAAGTCGAACAGAGTCCTTCCGCTGCTGATCTCGCTGCGCAGCTCCACCATGGCATACACATTGGATGCGGACACGGCTGCCGGGATCGCGAGCGCAAATGCCGCCGCAGCGTCATGCCAGTATGTCTTCGCCGGATCAGCAACGCCCTGCACGAGGCTCCTCTCACGGACCGACGTCTCTCTCCTTCTCTCGCATGAACCAAGGAGGCTCTTCCAGATGTTGTCTGCGGTCGCCTCGGGAATCCTTTTTTCCGTGTCGTTACTGTTGAGGAACGCTGTCCCGCAGAATTCGAGTTCCACAAGATCCACCTGCCTGAACCCGGCATCCAGCACGCATTTGAACGCGTGGGGGTCGCTGTACACGTTGTACTCGGCATATGCCGTGGCATTCCCCTCTCTGGATGTACCCGCGGCGATCGTGATCCTTTTGATAAATCTGGGCAGATCCCTGTGGCGGATCACGGCAATAGCTATGTTCGTCAGCGGTCCGGTACAGAAGAGTTCAGCTTCTCCGTCAAGCGAGACTGCAGTGCGGTATATGAAATCCCAGGCACGCTCTTCCGGATCCGGCGAGAATGTATACATCCCTTCCGTGTCTTCCAGCGCCGAGCAATCGTCCGGCGACATGCTGTTTTTTCTCCTGACCAGGATAGGCTTCTCCGCACCGCTCACCACCGGATAATAGTCAGCGCAGAGATCTCTGAGATAAGCTGCATGCACGGCTGCCCTCTTTGCTGTCGTGCTTCCGTAGACTGTACAGGCCCCCTTTATATCAAAAAGACCGCAACCAGCCACGAGCATGGCCGCATGAACGAAGCCACACCCGGTATCCGTGTCTATAATTAGAGGTCTCTTTGGCATGTTTCGGATCCGATCCCAGTTTGATTCTCTAATATAATATAATACTGGAAGTACGATGCTGTTAACAAGGAGCCGGAATGCCTGTCAGCATCAAGGGAGGGAGGAGACCGATGAGAGAGAAAACATACAGGACAGCACTTGGCGGCATACTCTCCGCGCTTGCTCTTTCTTTTCTTTTCATGGGTTCCGTCCTTCCCTTCGCTGAGATCGCAGGTCCCGCTCTGGCTTCCGTCTGTGTCCTGCTCACGGGGACGGAGTTCTCAGTAAAAGCCGCCTTTGCGGTGTATTCCGCAGTCTCGGTATTGGGTCTTATCATTGTTCCGGACAAGGAATCCGTGCTCCTCTTCATCTTCTTTCTGGGATGGTTCCCGATCTTCAATATGCTAATTGACGGAAAACTCCGGCCGGTACCTGTTCTTCTGATAAAACTGGCTGTCTTCAACGCGTCCGTCCTCCTGATGTACTGGCTCATCCTGAAAGTGTTCGTTATGGATCAGGTCGCTGCAGAATTCTCCGGTTACTCCCCCTTTATGTATGCTGCTGTCATAATACTTTCCAATATCACCGTGATCATTCTGGACTTCGCACTATCAAAGATCGTCTTCCTTTATACACATGTTTGGAGGAAGAAACTGGTCCGATAACGGTGAGCCCCGATATACTGCAAAAGGCGTCCGTTTCCGGACGCCTTGATCATTTCTGCAGTTTTTATTCCGGGACTGTCAGGAAGCCTCTCCTGCCTCCGCTTCTCCTTCCGCATCTCCTTCTTCCACTTCGGGAGCAGGGATCACCAGTTCGTTTATTGCTTCCGCAGCCGCTGTGATCTCTGCTTCCTTTCCGGACTCACCGGACCAGCAAAAGATGTACTTCTCGTCCAGCGCGCCGTCAGCGGGCGTGCCTCCGATGAAGACACCGTATGTTCCGCCCGAGTCGATGATCAGGTCATGGACAGCGAGCGTGGAATCGTAGCTCATCGGCTGTACAAAGATCACGTCTACACCTTGGGCTATGAAGTAACTCACGTCATGCTCCTGTTTGAGCTGGTCGCCCTCAGAATAAAGGAAGCTCAGCTCATATCTGGCTGATTCCGTCTCCAGCGCAGAGAACGCTTTCTCGATCTCTTCCTTATACTCCTGAGAACCGCCGTTCCCGGCTGAGTAGAGGACCGCGCCGACGAAATAAGGTATCTGTATGACCGGTTCAGGTTCGGGCTCTTCCTCCAAGCATGAGGAAAGCATGAACATGAGGGTCAGGCACAGAAGAACGGAAAGGATCCGGCGTATCTGTTTATTCAAAAAACTAGAAGTCATAGTTACGGGAAATGCTCCTGTCTTTTATTTCACAGGGAAAATCTTTTCCAATTATACAACCTTCGGGAGATTTTGCCACCGCTCATTGCTGACTGCTCTGTTTCAGACGATCCACTTGGATCCGCGCTTATCCCTGTCTTCCGGCAAGACCTCTCCGTCTATGGGCATGACGACCTGCTTCATAAAGCGCTCGGTCCCGACCTTCCCGAGGAGCAGATGCAGCGTCGAGCTGGAAGGGTTGCCCTCGTCGATCATACGCTGGCGGAAGGCCGTCAGCTGCTTTTTGTATTCTTCATCCTCATGCGCGGAAGGTATCATCGAGAGATAAGCTTTGACCGAGTCCACCGCCATTGAGGTGAGCTGGCTCTCCGTTCCTGTCTTTATCAGCGAGTATGATTCCCTCTCGCTGACATACCAGTTGGGCTTCTCGGAATAATCGGGGAGCAGTCTGTAGGTCTCATACAGTTCTTCCAGTGGATCGTTTACCAGAGAAGTGTTCCCGCACCCGTAGTATTCCACGAAGACGCACCTCTTCTCTTTCATGGTCATTGCGTCTACAAGCAGATACGGGACTGTCAGTCCCGAAGAAGGCATGAACGACATCGTGAGCAGCTCCATGCCCATCTTTGTGGTGGTATGCATCGTCATGAGTTTCCCGAATCCTTCCAGTGAGTATCTGTCGACCCGGAATCTCATCAGTTTGATCAGACTGGGAAAGGACATCTCGGTCCACGAGTCCTCCGGGAGGGCTTCGCATTTTACGGCTCCTTCCACAGTCTCCATCATTCTTGTCTTAAGCTCAGTTATCATCTCAAGCCTCCTTGTATGTCTGAGAGAACGTTATTCCGCCCTCGTCTCGCAGTAGATACATCTGTATTCCATAGTCTCGGCATCATAGAGGCGGAACACGTGCTTCAATTCCTGTTCCGTGGAGGTGATGCACCTGGGATTCCTGCATTTGATCACGTCGGTGAGCAGTTCCGGCAGTTCCATAGTCTTTTTTTCCGCGGTCTTTCCATCTCTTATGATATTGACGGTCGCGCCGGGATCCACGTACCCTATGATGTCAAAATCGACCGGTATCTCCGCGTCTATCTTTATTATATCCTTTTTCCCCAGCCTTTTGCTCTGGACATTTCTTATCAGAGCGACCGACACGTCCAGCGAATCAAGCCCGAGCAGAGAATAGATCTGCGCCCCTTTGCCTGCCGTGATATGATCTATCACTATTCCGTTCATAATGGGATCTATATTCATACGCTATGCCTCCGTTACAGCAGGACCGTTCTGAAACGGTCTGTTTCATCAAGTTTTCCCGCTTCTTTCAGGAGCATGAGTATCAGCGCCTCACGCATGTATTTGCCGTATAAAACCTGCTTGAAGTAACAGGCTCTCGGGTCGTCATCCACAGCGACGCTGATCTCATTGACTCTGGGCAGCGGATGCATGACGATCATGTTCTCCCCTGCATACTTCATCCTGTCTGCAGTGAGTATGTAGGAGTCCTTGAGTCTCAGGTAGTCCTCCTCATTGAAGAATCTCTCCCTCTGTATCCTCGTCATGTATAGGATGTCGAGTTCCG
>JAFZZV010000066.1 GCA_017828855.1 Oscillospiraceae bacterium
AGCAGTAACAGCAGAGGAACTGGAGAGAGCAGCTGCGGAGGGGGAGGCGTCAAGATACCTGATCTCTCCCGGTTTCCTGTTCCGGGATCTTCCGGAGATCAGGATCGGAGGAGAGTTCGTGAAGATGTTTCTGAACGGAGTTGATATTTCCATGTCCCGTATCGGAGAAGGAGCAGTATCCGGAACAAGAGTGAAGGTGATTGAAGGAGAGGACCTGCTTGGATTGGCAGATGTCACCGCAGAAGGGGCGCTGCATAAACTGTGGCAGGGAAGAACAGCAGATTAAGGAGTTGATCATTTGAAAGAAACGGCAAAGATCGAACCTCTGAACATAAAGACTGCAGTGGCGGTCGGTTACTTTGACGGGATACACCTCGGGCACAGGATGATCCTGAAAACGGCGGAGGAATACGCCGAACGTATGGGACTTCATTCAGCGGTGTTCACGTTTGATATGACGGCAAAAAGAATATCGGGAAAAGGAAGCGGAGACCTTATCAGTGCACAGCTGAAGAAGAAACTGATCGCTGACCTCGGCATAGATTATTATGTATGCCCTGCTTTTGAGAGCATCTGTGATCTGAGCGGTAAGGAGTTCGTTGACAGGATATTGAGCGCGAAGTGTCTCAATGCCGCTGTAGTGGTTTGCGGGACCGATTTCCGCTTCGGGAAAAACAGGGAATGCGGTGTCAGGGAACTGGCAAAGCTTTGCGGACCGTACGGTATACAGGTGTTCCCGCAGGACCCTGTCACGCTTGACGGGGAAAAGGTCTCTTCGACCAGGATCAAGACTGCCCTGCAAAAAGGAAACATCCAGCTGGTGAACAGACTGCTGGGCTACAACTACTCTGTCATGGGGACAGTCATTAACGGAAACCACAAGGCGAATGAACTCGGGTTCCCGACAGCGAACATCAGATTCCCGGAGGGATGTGTCCTTCCGCAGAAGGGAGTATATATATCCGATACTGATATCGACGGCTTCCGGTTCAGAGGGATCACGAATATCGGAACGAGACCGACGCTGACAGATGACACAGAGACTGTCGTAGAGACGCACCTGATCGATTTCGACGAGGACCTGTACGGGTTTGACATCACGGTCGAGCTACTGAAGTATATAAGACCGGAACAGAAGTTCAGTACGGTGGATGAACTTGTGGAGACCGTAAAGATGAACATAGAAACGGCCAGGACGCTCGTGTTCAGGGATGTCCGAAACGATAAGAACAAGTAACGGAGTACTGCTAAATTTCCTGTTGCGAAAAGAAAAATCCTTGTGATATAATAGACACCGCTCTGCGAAAAAAAGAGCAGATACCTTGACCCGGAGACATGGCGGATGCCGTAAACGGACTCTCCTGATACCTGTTTCTGAGTCACGGCGAATGAAAAAGAAAGGAGAAAATCATGCTTAAGGACAAGAAGGAAGTCATAGAGTTTGCCAGACTTACAGAAGCCGATACAGGTTCCCCTGAAGTTCAGGTCGCTCTTCTGACCAACCGCATCAACCACCTTAATGAGCACCTCAAGCAGCATCCGCAGGACAAGCACAGCTATCGCGGCCTGCTCAAGATGGTCGGACGCCGCCGCAACCTTCTCGCATACCTGCAGAGAAAAGACGTTGAGCGTTACCGTGCGATCATAACGAAGCTCGGACTTCGTAAATAACGACGTACGAAAAAGGCAGATGCGTCCAGGCGTATCTGCCTTTAAGTAATATCCATCAATGACCGTATGGGTTTTGCACTGACTCGAGCGCTCTTTAGACAAAGAACGCCGGATTCGTTGCGAAACCGTACGGAAAAAAACACTACGGAGGTAGCAATATGTTTGAGAATTACCGTGTGTTCGAAATGGAGATAGCCGGACGCCCCTTCAAAGTTGAATCGGGCAAACTGGCGCTCCTTGCGAACTCAGCAGTCATGTGCAGCTACGGGGACACCAGAGTACTCTGTACATGCACGATGAGCCCCAAGCCCAGGGACGGGATCGATTATTTCCCCCTTTCTGTGGACTATGAAGAAAAGCTCTATTCAGTGGGCAAGATCCCCGGAAGCTTCCTGAGAAGAGAAGGCCGCGCCAGTGAGAAGGCCACTCTGGCATCCAGACTGGTAGACCGTCCCCTGCGCCCCCTGTTCCCCAAGGACATGCGCAATGATGTCGCTGTCGTGATGACGGTCATGTCCGTCGATCCCGACTGCTCACCTGAGATCACAGGAATGATCGGATCTTCCATCGCTGTCGCGATCTCGGATGTGCCTTGGGACGGACCCGTGGCGGGAGTTTCTGTCGGGCTCGTTGACGGGGAGATAGTTATCAACCCCACACATGAACAGAATGAACACAACGATCTTCAGCTCACAGTTGTCAGCAGTGCCAAAAAGGTCGTCATGATCGAAGCCGGCGCCAACGAAGTCGACAACGAGACCATGTTCAACGCCATCGTGGCGGGCGACAAGGTCAACAAGGAGATCGTCAGTTTCATCAATTCCATCGTCGCTGAGATCGGCAAGGAAAAGATCCCGTTCGAGAGCAAGGACGTACCTCACGATCTCTTTGAAGCTGTCAAGGAGATGGCAGTGGATAAAGTCCGCGCAGCCATGGATACGGATGACAAACTGGTCCGCGATGCGGCGCTGCTCCCCATTTATGATGAGGTACATGCAGCTTTCGATGAACAGTATGAGGACAACACCTCGATCATCGACGATGCGCTCTACAAGCTCCAGAAATATGTGGTGCGCAGATGGCTGCTGGATGACGGCAAGCGCGTCGACGGACGCGGCATCAATGATATCCGTCCTCTTTCATCCGAAGTCGGACTACTTCCCAGAGCGCATGGAAGCGGACTCTTTACAAGAGGACAGACACAGGTCCTGACGACCTGCACCCTTGCGATGCTGGATATGGCGCAGCTTCTGGACGGACTTGATGACCAGACAGAGAAACGCTACATGCATCACTACAACATGCCCAGTTATTCAGTGGGTGAGACACGTCCCAGCCGAGGCCCCGGCCGCAGGGAGATCGGTCACGGTGCTCTTGCAGAGAGATCCCTGCTTCCCGTGATCCCCTCCAAAGAGGAGTTTCCCTATGCGATCAGGCTGGTCTCGGAAGTGCTCTCCTCCAACGGATCCACATCACAGGGTTCCGTTTGCGGCAGCACGCTCGCGCTTATGGATGCCGGCGTCCCGATCAAGGCTCCCGTGGCAGGCATTTCCTGCGGACTGATCACAGAGGATGACCGCTGGATGACCATGGTCGATATCCAGGGAGTCGAAGACTTCTTCGGAGATATGGACTTCAAAGTGGCCGGAACGAAGAAGGGAATCACTTCGATCCAGATGGACCTTAAGATCGACGGTCTCACCTATGACATCATCAAAGAAGCACTCGAGAAGTGCGAAAAGGCCCGCTTCTACATTCTTGACGAAGTCATGCTCAAGGCGATTCCCGAGCCCCGCAAGGAGCTTTCGCCCTATGCGCCTAAGCTTGAAAGCATGGTCATCGATGTTGACAAGATCGCCGAAGTCATCGGAAAAGGCGGTTCCGTCATCAAGAAGATCTGCGCTGAATGCGAAGTCGAGGTGGATGTCGAGGAAGACGGGCACGTATACGTCTCCGGAAAGAACAGCGAAGGAGTCAAGAGAGCCCTCAATATCATTCAGACTATCGTTACAGATCCCGAGATCGGAGCCATGTACTACGGGAAGGTCACAAGGAT
This sequence comes from Oscillospiraceae bacterium, assembly GCA_017828855.1. Lineage (GTDB taxonomy): Bacteria > Bacillota > Clostridia > Oscillospirales > Ruminococcaceae > RUG11783. The sequence goes on from JAFZZV010000066.1 coordinate 3,728, forward strand.
CCTCCCGATCGGCGCAAAGGTCGAGATAGCTCCCGGAAAAGAAGGACTCGTGCACATCAGCAAGCTCGACGAGCAGAGAGTTGCTAAAGTCGAGGATGTGGTGAGCGTCGGGGACATCATTCCCGTAAAAGTGATCAAGATCAGTGAAAAAGGCATAGATCTTTCACGCAGGGATGCTATCGCAGCGATCAAGGCGGCCAGGAAGGAAGACTGAACGAGTTAAACAGCATAAAGAGAAACCGAAGGGTCCGGATGCTTCCGGATCCTTTTTTCGTGAGAAGGAACAGGCAAGGCAGGACGAAGATAACAACCGGATAGATACTTTCCGGGTGATGCCTTATAATGTAATTACCAATTCAGAAAGGAACATGGCTAATGATCAAGATCGCAAAGACAGAGAGCGGACTTGTCCGCGGAACCTACGGCAGCGACATGGCGATCGCTGTATTCAAAGGCATACCCTTTGCAGCACCCCCGGTCGGGAAGAACCGCTGGAGAGTTCCTCAGCCTGTTGAACCCTGGGAAGGTGTCAGAGACTGTCTGGAGTATGGCCCCGCCAACATGACCGACTACAGCAGAGCATACGGTCCTTTCTATGAGAAGGAATGGCACTGGGATATGGATTTCCCCATGAGCGAGGACTGCCTTCAGCTCAACATATGGACACCTGCAAAGACCCCGGAAGACAAACTCCCCGTCATGATCTGGATTTTCGGAGGCGGACTGATAGGAGGGAACCCGGCAGAGATGGAGTTTGACGGAGAACGTCTCTCCCGCCGCGGAATCGTACTGGTATCTATCAACTACAGGACGAACGTGTTCGGACTGTTCGCTCATCCTGAAATAACTGCGGAGAACGGAGGAAAGAACTGCGCCAACTTTGCGCTGTTTGACCAGAAGGCAGGTATTGACTGGGTCGGAAGGAACATTGCCGCATTTGGAGGGGATCCGGATAACATCACGATATTCGGCCAGTCGGCAGGAGGAAGGAGCGTCCTCTGCCAGGTGATCTCGCCTCTGAACAAAGACGGCTACATCAAGAAGGCGATATCTCAGAGCAGCACTGGCATAAACTTTGCCATTGGCGGACACGGAACGGATTACCTTACGCTCAGCGAAGCTGAGAAACAGGGAGACTATTTCTTCCGCAACTACCTCGGAGTTGAGACTCTCGAAGAGGCGAGGGCGCTTCCTGCAGAATTCGTCAGGGATAAGTGTTTTGAGTATCTCGGAAAGAGAGAGGGTCAGTTCCAGTATGTGGTAGACGGTGACTTCCTCACCGATCAGCCGACATACATGATGGCAAGAAACGAGCGCCTACAGATCCCGATGATGACAGGTTATACAACCGGAGAGTTCTTTGATGTCATCTCGGCAAAGAGCCTTCCCGAATTCGAGGAGAAGGCGCATATTCTATACGGCGAATATGCAGACGAATTCCTGAAGCTTTGCGAGTTCGAGAGCGGAGACCTCGACAGGGTCCTGGAACTGTCCAAAGTCAATGGATCGCCTTTCGGTGCCCGTTTGTTCCTCATGCGTTCTGTGGAAGCCGGACTTCCCTGCTGGCTCTACGAATTTGACGCAGAGATCCCCGGAGAGGATGATCCTGGCGATTATCACTCATCCGAACTCTATTTCGTTTTCGAGAACCTGGCGAAGTGCTGGAGGCCTTTCGTAGGCAAGCATTACGATCTTGCGAGGAAGATGTGCAACTATTGGACGAACTTCGCAAAGACGGGAGATCCCAACGGGAACGACGATGACGGTACTCCTATGCCCAGATGGGAACCGTTCACCGAGGATTTCTCAAAACCGATAGTGTTTGACGACACAGTGCATATGTCGGACAAGGAGATCGCTCCTTCCATCAAGGGGATGTACAATCTGGCTGCCGATCTGCTTTGGAGGAAATAAGTCAGGGGAACAGAACCGTACAGAAAAGGAACCGAGGAAGATGCGGAGGACTCGACCCCTCCGCATCTTTTCAGGGAAAAGAATCATCCGGCTATCGCAAACAAAGCGGCAGTGCTGTGTGCGCTTCCCTTCTGTATGATATATAATGAGTCAGACAGGCAGGCTGCGCTGCCGGAAGAATAAGAACAAGGACAGGATGGATCGATATGGATAAAGACAATCTGGCATTGCTCAATGACTTCTACGAGTACACGATGGCCAGCGGCTTTTCCGCAGCGGGAATAGCTGACCGCATCGCGTACTTTGACATCTTTTTCCGGCAGGTGCCGGACGGAGGCGGCTACGTTATAGCAGCCGGACTGGAAGAGATCATCAATTACATGAAGGACTTCCATTTCGACGAGAGCGATATACAGTACCTGAGAGATCAGAACTGCTTCTCGCAGGAGTGGCTGGACAGCCTCAGGGATTTCAGATTCACCGGCGACATCTGGGCGGTACCGGAAGGAACGGTGGTGTTTCCGGGAGAACCTCTTCTCACAGTGAGGGCGAGGACGGTGGAGGCTCAGATCCTCGAGACGTTCCTTCTTCTTTGCATAAATCATCAGTCTCTTATAGCAACCAAATCAAACAGAATAGTCAGGGCTGCCAAGGGAAGACCTGTGATGGAATTCGGAGCCAGACGCGCACACGGGGCGTCGGCTGCATATTACGGTGCCAGAGCTTCCTACATCGCGGGATGCGCCGGCACGAGCTGCACCCTGACTGGCAAGGATTTCGGAATACCGGCGCTGGGCACGATGGCCCACAGCTGGGTACAGATATTCGACGACGAATACACTGCGTTCAAGACATACTGTGAACAGTATCCGCAGAACGCATGTCTTCTGATAGATACATACGACGTTCTGAACAGCGGTCTGCCAAACGCCATGAGAGCGTTCAAAGAGGTCCTCTGGCCGATGGGTGTCCATAAGTGCTCAGTCAGGATCGATTCAGGAGACCTTGCTTACCTCACAAGGAGGACAAGAGAGATCCTGGATGAGAACGGTCTGGAAGAGTGCAAGATAGTCATCAGCAACAGCCTTGATGAGTATCTGATCAACGACCTTATCTCGCAGGGCGGCTGCGTAGACAGCTTCGGCGTCGGAGAAAGACTTATAACCGCCAAGAGCGATCCTGTCCTCGGAGGAGTGTACAAACTGGTAGCCATAGAGAACAGTGACGGGGTCATCCATCCCAGGATCAAGATCAGTGAGAACGTGGTCAAGATCACTACGCCTCATTTCAAGAAGATATACCGTCTGTACGACAAAGAGACCGGGAAGGCGATAGCAGACCAGCTGTGCGTCTATGATGAGACGATCGACGAGAACCAGCCTCTCGTGATATTCGACCAGCACAACCCATGGAAGAGAAAGACCGTAGAGAACTTCACTGCCAGAGAACTCATGGTTCCGATCTTCAGAGGAGGGAAGCTCGTATACAAGGTTCCCTCCATCCAGGAGGTCAGGGAGTACTGCCTCAGTGAAGTGGATTCCCTCTGGGACGAGGTAAAGAGGTTTGAGAATCCCCACGGATACTATGTTGACCTGTCTCAGAAACTCTACGACATAAAGACAGAGCTTCTTTATGAAGGAAGCAACCATAAAGAGTGATCCATTAATAATACAAGCCGGCCAGCACATTTGGTGTGCTGGCCGGTAACTTTCAGTAAAAGTTATTCAGTCTCGTGAAAAAATATCCCTGTTTCCCACAAGGCCCTGCTGATCACCTTTGTATCTGAAATCGTCAGTGTCTATAAGTGTGAGAGTGAATGTGTTAACATCAGATCCCAGATAGCTGTCGATAGATCGATCCGTAACGATGCACGTGGCAGTGTCGTCGGAAACGCTTACAGTGCCTTTTACTGTAGCCAAAGTCACGGCGTTTCCGGAAGAGAGTGAGTCGAAACTCAGGGAAAATGTCCCGTCTTCATTGATAGTGATCGTTGATCTGCGTCCGTCCCAGACATCAAAGTCGGTAGTGCTGCGTTCAAGAGAGGACCAGGTACATGTGAAGGAACCCACGAAAGGCGATTCACTGATATCTTTTCCCACATGTGTGGGAACGGTGGGAACGGGCTCTAGGACGACCTTGCCTCCTGTCTCGTCCTGCTTTTTTCCGCAGGAAACGAGAGAAAGTGTAACAAGAAGCAGGGCGACAACTTTAAATACGATCAGGGCTGCATTTCTGCCCGACGTCTTACGCATCTGGAGACATCACCTCCGTTCAATGTGATTATAGCACACTGGAAAAAGGAGCAGTGGAAAACATGCGCTTTAGCATAGTAGCATATTGACTTGCTAAAGTATCGCGTGTTATACTCTGCCTACCGAAAAACAACAGTCAAATGAAGGGAAAAGAAAATGTTCAAAAAAGCAGTTTGTCTGATCCTTGTTCTGTCGTCACTTGTGTTCTTAGCCTCATGCGGGAAGAAGGAGCCGGCAAACAGGTTGGAAGAGATCAAGCAGAGGGGTTATCTGGAAGTGTGCACGGAGCCGTATTTTGCTCCGAACGAATTCATAGATTCCTCAAAATCGGGACAGGATCAGTATGTCGGTTATGACATGGATCTTGCGAAATACATTGCAGACGAGATCGGCGTCGAACTTCGAATCGTACCGCTGGAATTCGGCGCAGTCCTCGCAGGGATCGCGGAAGGGAAATATGACCTTGCCATCTCGGCATTGGCATATTCTCCCGCAAGAGCGGAAGCGATGGCGATGTCAAAAGGTTACTGGTTCGGCGGAGAAGGGTACGGATTCCTCATCAGGGCGGAGGATGCAGGGAAGATAGAGTCGATTGAGGACCTTCAGGGCGTGGTAGTAGTCACTCAGAGCGGCTCGGTACAGGAGTCCATGTACAATCTTTACGTGGGAAAGAGCAAGGAATTCAAACTTGTTTCCTCCATGACAGACGGATATCTCGCTGTCGCGGAAGGGAAGGCAGATGCCTGTATCTGCTCCGTCGGATCGGCCAGGCTCTATGCAGAAGCAAACGGAGGACTGTACATACCTGATTTCAGGTTTGACGTATCCGACGAGCTGACAGGAACAAGGATCGCAGCGTGCCTGGAAGGCACGGACGAACTGATGGAGGTCGTAAACCGATGCATAGATGAAGTCATCGCCAGCGGCGATATCCAGAGATGGCATGACGAAGCGGAAGCTCTCGCAAAGACTATGGGGCTTATGGATTGAAATACAGAAGACAAACAGCGTCACACCGGCGGCGTTCACCTGCCGGTGTGACAGCGGAAAGAAAAGAAACCGATGTTTTTTATCAAGATAGGAAAGATCTGGCAGAAGTATTATATGGTATTCCTGAGA
>JAFZZV010000067.1 GCA_017828855.1 Oscillospiraceae bacterium
ATCATTTGATGACGACGGCAGGGCGGGATACGGAACAGGATGGATACTGGAACAGGGTATCTACGATATCCATCTCGGAGGCGACTGCCTTGATTCTGACGCCATCATGAGCTTTACCGTGGATGCCACGGAGAATATCGAACCGGTGGAGCCTGTGCTTGCGCCTGTTGAAGAGTTCGAGAGATTTACGCGTGATGAGAACGGCGGACTCGTTCTGGAGAAGGTTCCCATGCGCACTAAGGATTACGCTTTGGAATTTGATAAGCTCCTGCGGGATGAGATACCCCAGACAGGTGATAAGGGCATCAGGCTGAAGGATGTAAAAAACGGCGATGCCACGATGGATGACTTCATAGCACAGCTCTCCGACGAAGACCTCTGCCTCATCATCAGAGGAGAGGGCATGAGCTGCCCCAAGGTTGCAACAGGTACCGCAGGCGGTTTTGCAGGAGTTGCCAAAGAAGTAAATGATCTCGGAGTTCCGGCATGCTGCTGCTCTGACGGTCCTTCGGGAATGAGGATCGACAGCGGCAAGAAAGCTTTCTCGCTTCCCAACGGAACATGTATGGCCGCAACCTTCAACACCGACGCGGTGGAGAGCCTCTTCGGGTGGTTCGGTATCGAGATGCTGAGCAACCGCGTCGATACGATACTTGGCCCGGGCATCAATATTCACAGACATCCTCTGAACGGAAGGAATTTCGAGTATTTCTCCGAAGACCCTCTCCTGACAGGAAGGATGGCCTGCGCGCAGATCCGCGCTCTCGAGCAGCACGGCGTTACTGCAACGGTCAAGCATTTCTGCGTCAACAACCGTGAGACAAGAAGAAGGGAGATGGACTCCGTCGTATCGGAGAGAGCCCTTCGCGAGATATATCTGAAGGCTTTCGAGATCGCCGTCAGGGAGGGCAGTGCAAGGTCCATCATGACTTCATACAACAAAGTCAACGGAACATATGCAGCCTCCAATTATGAACTCAATACTCTCGTGCTGAGAGAGCAGTGGGGTTTTAAGGGTATCACGATGACTGACTGGTGGGCCTATATCGATCAGGTCCCGCCGGCAAATCTTCACCATAATGTTCCCGAGCATTCCAAGATGGCAAGGGCCCAGAACGACCTCTATATGGTATGTTCTTCTGTTGACCGCAGATTCCTTGACGACAGCGACTGCTTCGACAAGCTCAGGGAGGGAACAGACATAACAAGGGCGGAGCTTCAGAGAAATGCGGCCAATATCGTCGGATTTGCCATGAACACTCCCGCTATGGACAGGCTCTGCGGTGACAAGGCAGTCATCAATCACATTGACTGTCCCTTCAAGAACGAGAGCGTCAGCGCTGATGCGGATTATTTCTACGATGTTGCTGACGGAACAGTCATCAATGTGCTCGACCAGGTCGACACATCCACAGGAAAGGACTTTATCCTCGGCATTACCTGTGATGAGCTTGGCGTCTATGACATCGAGGTCACCGCTTCATCAGATCTGGACGAGCTTGCCCAGATACCGATGACGCTTTACTTTACGAGCATACCGTTCCACGTTCTGACATGGAACGGCACCAACGGACGCGACGATACGAGAACGGGCAGGATGGTCCTTACTTCCAGGCATGTTGTGCTGCGCGCCCACCTGGGTGCGCCGGGAGTTAAGCTCAAGACCGTCAGGTTCAGTTATGTCTCGCCGGCAACGGAAGAGATAATGGCACAGATATTCGGTAAAAAGGACGACTGACAGGGATGAGAAGAGACTACTTTACATGCGTTTTTCTGGCCTGCATAGCAGGGGCCTTGTGCTTCGTATGTTTTGAGCCTCTCTACTTCAAGTACGGCGGCATCGTTGTCCGTGAATTCGGTCTTACGGAGTGCATCGCCAGCGCGGTATATGTTGTATTCTTCCTTGTTGCAGTTCCCCTCTATGCGGGATACCGCAGGAAGTACTGGATCTCGGTGGGTCTTGCGTGCTACGGCCTTCTGGCATATCTTCCCGGGATGCTGTATCCGGCTCAGGTCTATCTGACGGGCGATGATGCCAGCATGGTGCACATTCTCATAGCGCTGATCCTCAGGGGGATCTATGGTATGGTGAACGCTCCTTTCGCGGCGCTGTCACGCATATGGGGTGACTCTGTCGCCTCATCACTGTCGTACTGGATACTGCCGCTGTCGGTGTTATTCCCGCTCCTGATAAAGACATACAGGTTCTACAGGGATGCATATGTTGCAGAACAGCTCAATCCCGCCACAGTCGTGTCGGCTCCCTCCAATTCCAAGTTCGACAGGAGGGATCACAGGAGGGAACAGAAGAAGGAGGCCAAGCCTGAAGTGCTGGGCACCGTAATATCAGCTCCCGTGAGAGACCTTGTCAAAAGGGAGGAGAGTTCCCCGATAGAGCGTGAAGAGCCAAAGACAGAGATGATTGAGGCGGCAAAGCCCGCCGGCGGTGAGCTTGTGAAGTCGGAGGCGCAGCATCCGCAGATCAGGCAGCCCAATATAGATCCGGAACTCATCACGGAAAAGTTTGATGATAATGATGATCAACAGAGGTAAACGGAGATAATACAAGATGGCAAAAAATGCTAAGCACTGGAAGACATTCGTAGCTTCCAACGAAGACAAGAAACTCAAGGCCGAGACCGGCATGGATCCCCTGGAGGAGGGTCTCAAGGACATGGGGTGGTTTGCCCAGTCCAAGAGGATCGTCGCGAAAGGGATCAAGAGGACCCAGGAGACCTTCGGTGAAGAGATAGGCAACTCGATAACCGCAGGCGTCATGGCGCTCTTCCTGCTCTGCCTCATACCCTTTGCATCGGTTATCGCCTATGTGAGCGAGCCCGTGATCGAGGGCGGCAGAGGTTCCACAGGGACGCTGGCGGCACTGAGCGTATCAGCCTTTCTCATCACGCTCTTCCTGTCACTTCTCTGTTCCACGATATTCCACTTCATGAAGCACGGAACGCCCCAGAAGCGCGTCATGAACAAGATGAACAGGATCATCGTTTATTACGCCATCCTTGGCGCATATTCGCCCATCTGCGCATGCCTTCTTCCCGTTGTGTCAGG
>JAFZZV010000068.1 GCA_017828855.1 Oscillospiraceae bacterium
CGACTCGCATGCTCCGCATTTGATGCATTCAGTGGGGTACAGCTTCTCGTCGCCCTTGGCGGAATCCAGTCTTCTCCTTGCCTGCTTCATATCGCTGTACAGCGTCAGGAAGTTGTCAGCAGCGAAAGACCCACTGATGAAGATACCCATCGGGCAGACCTTGGCACAGTAGTCACATGCCGTGCACTGGATGAGGGGGATCTCGGAGAAAGCTTTCTGAGCTTTCTCCACCACGGATTTCTGATCTGGAGTGAGTCCGGTGAAGTCCTTCATGGTGGCTATGTTGTCCTTCATCTGCTCGACGCTGCTCATCCCGGAAAGGACGGTGATCAGTCCGTCCAGACTGGCGGCATACCTGATAGCCCAGGACGCGCAGGACGAATCCGGTTCGGCTTCCAGGAAGATATTCTTTATTGCTTCGGGAGGGTTGGCAAGAAGTCCGCCTTTGACCGGTTCCATTATCACGACTGACTTGCCGTGCTTCCTCGCCATCTCGTAGCATGCGCGGGATTCGACCGTCGGTTCCTCCCAGTCCTTGTAGTTGATCTGGAGCTGCACGAACTCGACTTCGGGATGCTCGCTGAGCACTTCGTCCAGGAACTCAGGTGTGGAGTGGAAGGAGAAGCCAATGTGCTTTATGAGCCCTTCCTCTTTTTTCTGTTTAATGAAGTTCCACATGTCGAATTCGTCAAAGAACTTCTTGCGCTCCGGGGCTATGTTGTGCAGCAGGTAGAAATCGAAATATCCGGCTCCGGTCTTCCTGAGAGATGTCTCGAACTGCTCTATCGCGTCCTCCCTGGTCTTGCAGTCTATCCACGCTGCGTTCTTTGTGGCAAGCTGGAAGCTCTCCCTGGGATAGCGGTCGACGAGCGCTGCTTTGCAGGCTTCCTCGCTTCCGCCGTATGCCCAGGCAGTGTCGAAGTATGTGAAGCCGGCGGCCATGAACAGGTCCACCATCTCCTTTGTCTGCTCAACGTCGATGGTGCCGTCCTCCAGCCTGGGGAGACGCATGAGTCCGAAGCCGAGATTCTTAATGTCGGATCCAAGATAAGCCATTGTTCTTTCCTTTCCATAAAAGCGGGGAGGAGCTGAGTCAGGAGTAATAGATGTCTATGATCCTTTCTGTCAGCTGCCTGAGTGATGCTGTAGCGTCCAGTGTGGCGGAAGCGCAGTCAATGTAAAGCGGTTTCCGGAGCTCATAAAGCCTTCTGAGCTCGTTCCTGGACATTGTCTTTAGGATCGGGCGGCTGGTGCCGTTTACCCGGTCCATCAGGACGTCGAACGGAGCGTCGAGGAAGATGCAGGTGTATGCCGATCTGAGGATGCGCCTGTTCCTCTCAGGCATGACGCATCCGCTGGATGCGGATAGCACTCCGCCCTCCGGGCATACCCTGATCAGTGTAAGGGACTCGAACTCCCGGAAAGCCAGCTCGCCCTTCTCCTCCAGGAGAGCGGGGATGCGCATCCCGGACATGTTCTCGGTCTCCGCGTCAAGATCACGGAAGGTTACATCAAGCTCATTGGACACGAGCCTGCCCAGTGTGGACTTGCCGCTTCCCATAAAACCTATCAGGGCTATCGATCTCTGTTGAACCATCTCAAGACCTCCGTCACATGGCTGAATTATAGCACACGCGTCTGACAAAAGGCAGGATACGAGGCAATGTCAGGCGAAGCGGAAAGACATGATCGGAATCAGTGGAAAAAACATATTGACAACGGGAAATATCTATCATATAAAGTGTCTGTGAAAGCCCGGTGTGACTTTTTCCATCGCTGAAAGCGCGAAAAACTGCGGCGAGCCGCAGATTACATATCGGAGAAACATAAAATGGTAATCGACAAGGTCATTGCGATCCTTTGCGAGCAGTTCGAACTTGATGAGAACGACATCACGGAGGATACTTCACTGGTAGACGATCTCGGCGCGGATTCAATGGACAGTCTTGATATCACCATGGCTCTGGAAGAGGAGTTCGATATCGAGATACCGGATGAGGATGCCGAGGAGCTCAGAACAGTCAGGGATATAGTGAACTATATCGAGAACAATATCTGACCGGAACGGGAACGGCGACCGGATGTGACCATCTACAGGCAGAAGACTCTGTTCTTCTGTCTGCTCGTATATAAGGAGGATCTGGCTTTGAGCAGACCGAGGATTCTTGTGGTGGGAAGCTGCAACATGGACTACACCTTCGGGGGAGAAAGGTTCCCCATGGAAGGCGAGACGATAATGGGAGACTCCTTCTCCACCGCGGCCGGCGGAAAGGGAGCCAATCAGGCATGCCAGGCGGCCCGCGCCGGGGCTCAGGTCGATTTCATTGGAAGAGTCGGGGACGATGCCAACGCAAGGGAGCTCATGGCAGGTCTTGAGGGAATGGGAATAGACACCTCCATGACCGTGACTGATCCGAACAGCACCACGGGCTGTGCGCTGATCGAGCTGGAGAGGCGTCCGGAAGGCACCCGCAACAGGATCATGGTGGTCCCCGGGGCCCAGATGAAGTTCAGAGCCGAGGAACTCAGCTTCCTCAGAGAGAAGATCGGCGAGTACGACATGGTCCTTTTGCAACTGGAGATCAGTATGGAGGCCAACGAGACCGTGGCGGAAATGGCGAGAGAAGCAGGAGTCCCGGTGATGCTCAACCCAGCTCCGTATGCCCCGCTGGATGGCAGTTTCCTCAGGAACATCAGCTTCATATCACCGAACGAGCATGAAGCAGCGGAGATGACCGGGATCAGGATCAGCGACTGGGACAGCGCCGGGAAGGCAGCTGAGGCGATCGCGGATATGGGACCTCG
>JAFZZV010000069.1 GCA_017828855.1 Oscillospiraceae bacterium
TTCCTTGTCCTGGCCGCGGTGGTGCTGGTATGGTCGGTCTATGTCGGCATCTACTACGAGAAGCTGTTCGGCCGGGATACGGCCCAGATCATCGCGCACAGGACAGGCGGGACGATGGCGTCCGAGAACTCGGTGGAGGGACTTGAGCTTGCCATAGAGCGTGGATGCTACGGCTCGGAGACAGACGTGCAGCGCACCTCGGACGGCCGCTACATCATAAACCATGACGGCACGTTCAAGCGTCTGACCGGAGTTGACCGGAAGCCTGAGGAGATGACCTTTGACGAGGTCATGCAGCTCAGGATCAAAGACACGACGGGCTCTGGGAAGGAGCTCACCGTACCGACCATAGAGGAGCTGCTTGATGCCTCAAAGGGCAGGATCAAGCTTTTCATAGAGCTCAAGGGAGCCACCGCCGACAGGCAGATGGTGGATGACCTCGTGAGGATCATCAGGGAGCGCGGCTGCGTGAACGACGTCGTGCTGATATCGCTGAGCTACGATCTAATGAATTACGCTGAGACGAACTATCCCGAGTTCGAGACCGGGACGCTGTTCTTCGTCGGCATCGGAGACATCTCGAACCTTCACAGCGACATCATCATGATGGAAGAAGAAGCCGTAACGAATGACCGCCTCCGCAGGATCCACGAAGCCGGAAAGAGAGCTGCGGTCTGGACAGTCAACAAGCATGACAACCTTTACAGGTTCCTTGACAGCGGCATCGATCTCGTCATCACTGACGAAGTCATACTTGCGCAGGAAGTCACGGAAGAGCTGAAGGCGCGCACTGTATACGAGGAGATGAAGGACCGCATCGGCAAGTGACGGTCCGGAGCATCCATTTATCGCAGAAAGGAACGTTAATGATAAGCCTGTATAAGCCTGCACTGGAAGACCTGTGGTTCAGACAGAAGATGATGGCGGACCCTCAGACCATGTCCTACAACAGGGCCTGGGGAGGTACCATCCCCTTCCCTGAGTCTGACTGGCCGGACTGGTACCGGCACTGGGTGGAGGAGCCTGAGGGAAAGCGCTTCTACAGATATCTGACCGACGAGAGCGGCACGTTCCTCGGGGAGATCGCCTACCATCTGGACGAGGAACGCGGGATATATGTCGCCGACGTGATCGTGTTCTCGGAATACAGAGGCCGAGGCACAGGCAGGACAGGGCTGCTGCTGCTCTGCGATCAGGCTGCTGACAGCGGCATCGAATATCTTTACGACGACATAGCATCTGACAACACCGCCATAAAGATGTTCCTGGACCTCGGTTTCGAGGAAGTGATGAGATACGAAAAGACGATCCTCCTCAAGAAGGATCTGCGCATCGAGTCCGGGACATGCCTGTACCGGGATGACCGCAGCGCTCTTTACACAAGGGACGGCAGCGTGTTCTTCACGGAAGGCGGCAGATGCTTCCGTCTCTCGAGCCATCCCTACGAGCCATGCCTGTATATGACAGGGATCCCGGACGGCAGTCAGACAGTCATACATAACGCTTTCGAGGTAAGCGAGCTCACCGCTGCCGTCAGCACGGGGCAGATGATCAGGCTGATCACCGGCGACTCGTATGATGGACCGGGGATCTGTTCCCTGCTCGGCACCGCAGCGGAGCTTTCCCCGGGAGAATACGACATTGATTACATAGAATGCCGCCGGTTCCTGGATATCCTTATGGAAGCGGGTGCCGTATCCGCGGAGACCGCGCTGGATCTTGCCCCGTACGGTCTTGAGAATCACAGGATAATGGACAGGATGCTGCACTCGAAATACGCCGCCCGGACGGACAGCGGAAGCTATCACCTCACAGGAAAGCCGCTGAAGTTCTGATCTGCCGTCCCGGCAGAAACACATCAAGGAAAAAGCCGAATGAGAAATATCCTCATAATCATATTTATAATCGGCCTTGCGGCCTCGGTACTAATCATGAACAGAAATAATGATCCAAGAACTTTTATCAGTCCGGAAGCCCTCACCGACCTTCCGGACAGGACACTGGTCCTGAACTACTTCAGCAGGACGGTCGGAACGCCGATGACCATGCCCTATTATGAGCTGGCCGTCTATACGTATGACGAAGGCGGCTGCCTCCTACTGCAGCAGTACACCAACGGGGGCACTCCGAACGAATACGTAATGGAGTACCTGATCCCCAGAGAGGCATACACGGAAGTCATGTCGGTCATCCTTAAGAACGATATGCACAGATGGAACGACATGCAGGGCATCGCGATCACCGGCGGCATGGAAGTGTGCAAGTTCTGGCTCAACGGAAGCTTTTACCGCGTCACCACCGACAACATGCCGGAAGACGGACAAAGTGCATTCGGCGAAGTCCAGCTGGCCATTGAATCCTACATTAAAGGTTCAAAGCTCATCAGTGAGCACTACACCGTCGAGCCCCACGAGGAGGAGCCGGGTCCGGACGTCGTCTCAGCAGAAGAGCTGAGCAGATACATAAAAACAGTCGTTCTCACAAGGGACAACTGGGATGACTATATAGAGCTCACATCCGGTATGGGTGCCATGAAAGCTGACGGGACCATAGTCGGAAATGTGCTGTACTATGTACTGGTCCGCTGCAGAGACGGATACCTGCCATCATCGGATCTGGATATCAAAATGAGCTTCACTCAACGGCAGAACGGAGTTGAGAGCCCATCCGGGACAGAGCTCGTCCCCGGTACCGAGTGGTTCTGGGAACCGTTCGACAGGATGCTCATCACGAGACCTCTCGAGCTGACAGAACTCACCACGTTCGATGATTTCAGCGTAGAGGAGATATCCGGCAGGATAGGATATGTCGACATGCCTGAAGAGCTCCTGCACGAAGACGATGACGGTCAGTATTTCTATTGCGGCGACTCCTCCACGAGATACTACCTTAACGGCTCCGTTAAGGTAGAGATACATGATCCGTACGGCGGAGGAATCAACGCTGTTGGCGGGATGGGCTACGGAATGATGGGAGGCACACCTCTCGCCGGGAAAGACGGATTCTGGTTCACCGATATGATCTGAGCCTCTTTAAGTGTATATTCAAGGCCGGCGCGTCGAAGTTGCAACCGCAGGTTGACATATTGAAAGCCCGCCTTGGTACCCTGCCACCACCGGCAGGGGCATACTTAGACCATCACGCAGGGCTGCCGGAAACAGCCCGGAGGAGGTCAAAATGATTTTAGCCGATAAGATAATCGAGAACAGGAAAAAGAACGGTTGGTCCCAGGAGGACCTCGCATACAGGCTCGGAGTCTCAAGACAGTCGGTATCCAAATGGGAGAGCGCGCAGGCGGTCCCCGACATGAAGAAGATACTGCAGCTTTCCGATCTGTTCGGAGTGAGCACCGACTATCTGCTCCGCGACGATATAGAGGAGTCTGATCCCTCTGTTATCAAA
>JAFZZV010000005.1 GCA_017828855.1 Oscillospiraceae bacterium
ACTGATAACGAGGTGACCGGATGGAATATCGTATAGAGCATGATTCGATGGGAGAGGTCAGGGTACCTTCTGAAAGGTATTGGGGAGCACAGACGGAGCGGAGCAAAGACAATTTCCGGATAGGTGCGGGGAAAGAGCCTATACCGGAAGAGATGGTGACTGCCTTTGCCATAATGAAGAAAGCTGCAGCCGCAGCAAACCGTGAACTGCTGCCGGAAAAGATGACCGCAGAGAAAGAGGATGTGATCTCTCTTGTGTGTGATGAAATAATGGCAGGATCTCTTGACGGAAACTTCCCGCTGGTAGTCTGGCAGACCGGGTCCGGAACGCAGTTCAACATGAATGTCAACGAAGTCATAGCAAACAGAGGAAACGAGATCCTCGGGGAAGTCGTGCTGCACCCAAACGACGACGTGAATATGTCCCAGTCATCAAACGATACGTTTCCCACAGCCATGCATATAGCAGCAGCATTATCGGTCGAGGACAAGCTGATCCCCGCCGTGGAGTCGCTTATAGCTACATTTATTCGTCTGGAAACAGAGAATGAAGGTATAGTCAAGAGCGGACGCACACATCTTCAGGACGCGGTTCCCATAGCGTTCTCCCAGGAGATCTCAGGATGGAGGACCAGCCTTGAAAGAGACGTGCAGCTGATCCGAGCGTCTCTGCCGTTCCTGAAGGAACTTGCGCTGGGAGGGACTGCCGTGGGTACCGGTCTGAACGCACCGGAAGGCTTTGACAGGGCAGTCGCGGAAGAGATCTCCAGGCTAACCGGAAAACTATTCGTCACGGCACCTAACAAGTTTCATGCGCTGACGTCAAAGGATGAACTGGTCACCGTCCACGGATCGCTGAAAGCGCTTGCCGCTGACATGATGAAGATAGCGAACGATGTCCGGTGGCTGGCTTCCGGTCCCAGGAACGGGCTTGGGGAGATCAGCATACCTGAAAACGAGCCCGGATCCTCCATCATGCCCGGCAAGGTAAATCCGACCCAGTGCGAGCAGGTGACGATGGTCGCTGTGCAGGTCATGGGCAATGACACTGCCGTAGGGATCGCGGCTTCCCAGGGAAATTTCGAGCTAAACGTCTTCATGCCTGTGCTGATCTATGATTTTCTGCAGTCGGTGCGTCTCCTGACGGATTCCATTGTCTCGTTCGACAGGAACTGCGCATCAGGTATAAAAGCAAATGCGGACAGGATGAGCAGTGACGTTCACAACTCTCTCATGCTTGCCACGGTACTCAATCCGTATATCGGGTACGAGAAAGCAGCAGAAGTAGTGAAGAAGGCTTATGCTGAAGGGATCAGCATAAGGGATGCCTGCCTGCAGCTCGGTCACCTGACTGCTGAGGAGTTTGACAGGGTATTCCGTCCGGAAGAAATGATCTAAACTCGGTGTTTGCCAAGTAGATGATCCGTGGAACAAAAACACCCTTGCAAAAGGCGTTGAAGCCTTCTGACAAGGGTGCTTTTCTGTCATGATCTGCTTTTGCTGTATCAGTGACCTGATACAGCGACGAATAGAAGTCAGGTGCAAACTGCCTCGAGCGCTTTGACGGACCAATCGGGATCGCTGAGCAGTGCCCGGCCGATACCTATCAGATCGGCGGAGCCTTCTGCGAGCAGCTGTTCCAACTGTTCTCCGTCAGTGACACCGCCGGTCAGGATAACCGGCACCGAAACAGCTGACTTTGCTGCCATGCTGAGATCTTTGAAATAGCCTGCTCCGGTCCTGCCGGGTATCACGAATCCGCTCAGGCCTCCGGATATGTCTATGAGATCGACTCCCGCATCCTCGAAGGCTTTGACGGAGGCCGGGATCTCTTCTATGATGCTGCCCCCTTCCATAAAATCACAGGCACCGAACCTTATGGCGACGGGATAGCTTTCTCCCACGGCCTCGCGCACGGCTCGTATTATGTCACAGTGAAGTTTCGTTCGCCCTTCAAGTGTGTTTCCGGTATAAGCGTCCTCTCTGTGATTCGTCAGAGGGGAATAGAACTGGTTGAGGAGGTAACCGTGTGCGCTGTGTATCTCGACTCCGTCGAAACCGGCTGTCTTCGCACGGACTGCGGCTTCCGAGAAACCGGTAATGATCCGTCTGATATCGTCCTCGTCCATGGCTCTCGGGTGGCACTGAGGCCAGACAGTCTCTTCACTTGGGGCTATAGGGGTGAGACCTGAGTCTTTTGCTCTGGCTCCGGCATGGCTGAGCTGAGCGAAAACGGCAGCTCCCTCCTCATGGACGGCGTCGGTGAGCTCTCTGTATGCGGGAATGAGTCGGTCATCTCCCATCGAGAGCTGTCTGGAATGAGCCATTCCTTCCGGAAGGATCCATTCATGCTCGACAATTACAAGACCGGTGCCGCGGGACCTCTGCCTGTAATGCTCCGTCATTTTGATGTCTGGAGCTCCGTCTACTGCGCCGGCAGTGTCACACGGTGCTTTGACGATTCGGTTCCTGACGGTAAGGCTGTTGATGTTTATAGGTTTTCTTATCATGTTCTGTCCTTTCCCAAAAGCGTGTCCGGCGGGTGGTAAGAGGTGATCGACTAATACTTGATAATGTTATTGCTCCGGCTGTTCTGAGCAGAGCTGCCCGATCTCGGTATAGATCATTCCGTGTTTTCCGCGGTCTGATCTGAACAGAGAAAAGCTGTCGACTAACATGGAAGATGTTTCCGGTTTGGGGAGAGCAGAAACCTTCCCGTGCAGCAGGGTTTTCCTTGCCAAAGTGATGTGAGGACGGAACTTTTTCCTGTCGAACGGGATCCCCGAATCGGAAAGAGATCTCCTGAGATCCCTGACAAGGTTCTCAAGGGCATCGTTTTTGAGGATACCTGCCCAAAGAGTGTCGGAGAAAAGACCTGTCTCCTGGATCTCGAGCCTGAAACTGTCAAAAGATATTCCGCTGACGGCGTCCATAACGTTTTCAGGATCGGGGTATTCTCCGATAAAAGCTAAAGTCAGATGCAGGTTCTCCGTAGCAGAGAAGTTTCCCGTGACGCCTGCATTCCTGAGATCATCCTGATACTGTGCGAGAACGTTCCTGATCTCGTCGCTGAGAGGTATGGCAAAAAACAGGCGCATCACTTTCCCTCGCTCTCCATCCTGTCCAGAACGAGGTCGGTGACCGCATATTCGAGCATGTCCTCAGCTCTCCGGGCCGGATCTATCCAGTCATCTATCATTTTATCTGGGAGGATCAAGGGCATCCTGTCATGTATGCGGCTCACGGATTCGGAAGGATCCCTGGTGAGAACAGTGAACACGGGAAGCCCGTCCTCGATCCTGTAAAGGCCGCACAGCCAAGTTACAGGCTCGTCTGCGGGATGGATGGAGAATCTGTCTCCTGTTCTGGTCTTTCCTTCCGGAGTGGTGAGGTGTTCCCATTCGATATATGATGAGGCAGGAATAGCGCATCTGTGCTGTCTCCAGGGATCACGGAAGGTGGGCTTCACTGCGGCGGTTTCTGTCCGGGCATTCACTATCAGGGATCTGCCCGGAATACGGAAGCCCCATCGCATGGGAAACACAGATCTTAAGCCCTCCCTGTCCGGGGCAATGACAGGGACCACATTGGTCGGCCGTATCTCCCCCGAAGTCATGACAGGAGATCCTGCTTCAAGGAATCTTCTGGCGAGGGAGGACTGAATGACATCAGAAAAGATGTCATCCTGCTCTCTCGGTTGTGAGTACATTATGAATCTGACGCACATGACCTGTCTCCCGCATTCTGCCTGACTGAGCCCTGTTTTCTCTAAATATCATTATATATTAGTCGCTGCTGTTTGGAACGTCTGTTTCGAAGAGAGATGCAGACGCAGGCAGCATGGATGAGCCACCATATCAATGGTAAAATATAGAAAACGTTATTTATTGTAAAGGGAAAACACATGAAGAAATGTGTCGTTGTCTCAGACTCTTTCAAGGGAACGCTGTCGAGCCTGCAGATCTGCCGGATATGCAGGGAGAGGATCAGCACATTCTTCCCGGAATGCGAAGTGGTGACGCTTCCTGTAGCAGACGGAGGTGAGGGCACCGTTGACTGCTTTATCAGTGCTTTAGGTGCGGTGCCGGTGCATCTGGAGGTAACGAACGCGCTGGGTGAACCGACCGATGCGACCTACGCTATGCTCGGAGAGACTGCTTTCATAGAGATGTCGTCCGCTGCCGGTCTTCCGGCGGTCGGGGACAGAAAAGATCCCGGCATCACCACCACCTACGGAGTAGGCGAACTGATCCGGGATGCAGTCCTGAAAGGATGCAGACAGATACTTCTCGGACTCGGAGGAAGCGCGACGAATGACGCCGGATGCGGATGCGCATGCGCCCTCGGTACGGTGTTCTACGGGAAGGACGGTTCGGGATTCGTTCCTACCGGGAACACACTGGAAGAGATATCGGGATATGACTGTTCCGAGACGGCGTCCTTTCTGAGCGACGTCAGTATAACTGCGATATGTGACGTAAGAAATCCGCTGTGCGGCGAGAACGGTGCGGCATATGTGTTCGGACCGCAGAAAGGAGCGGACGGGCAGCAGGTCGTTCATCTGGACAGAGGTCTACGGCATATCGGGGAGCTCATGGAGGAGGACACGGGGATCGCAGTTGCAGATGCGGAAGGCGCCGGTGCTGCAGGAGGTTTCGGCGCAGGAGTCATCGCATTTCTGGGAGGAGAACTTAAGCCCGGAATAGAAGCGGTCCTTGATGTGCTCGATTTCGACAGCATCGCCGCAGATGCGGATCTGGTGATCACCGGGGAGGGAAAGCTCGACAGTCAGAGCTTTCAGGGCAAGGTCGTGGACGGAGTCTCGTCCAGAACGGCAGCTCTTGGAGTCCCGCTTGTCGCGATCGTCGGGATGGCGGACGACTCTGCAGGGGATTACCGCGCTCACGGGATCGATGCGGTCTTCACAACGAACAGGGCGTCTCTTCCCTATGAAAAACTGATAGAAAGGGCGGCAGACGATTATTCCGCCACCCTTGACGATATCTTAAACCTGATCAAGATAACACAGTTTGCCGGGAGGTAGAGAAATGGAGAAAAGGAAAAGCCTGATAGCGCTTGCCCTGCTTCTTGTGCTGACGTTCGTCTGCATGTTCGGAGCGTACAGGGTACAGAGGGCAGGATCTAAGGAAGTTCCATCCGTAGATATCCGGGAAGGCATGATAGATACCTCTCTTGGACATATAGCTTATAAGCTTTACGTCCCAGAGACCGCCACAGAGACTTCAAAGGCACCGGCGGTGCTTCTTCTTCACGGATACCAGAATGATCACGAAACATGCAGCGCATTCTCGATCGAGCTCTCTAGAAGGGGTTTTGTCGTCATGGCCATCGATGAGTACGGTCATGGAAGCACCGACATCGGTCTTCTCAACAGAGGTTATGTCAACCAGAAGGTCACCGTGAACTACGGCGAGGACAGCGAAGCTGACGGCACTTTCAGAAAGAATGTCGGAGGAGCGGAGAGATACCGCCTGATGATGAACTTCTCCAATCTGTCATTCTTTGACGACAGATACACGAAGGACAGCGCAGGCAACTCCATAACAGACAGTTCCTGCGGAGGTATAGATGCGTACAGGTATCTTGCCGACCTGCCGTACGTAGACAGCTCGAGAATGGGTGTCAGCGGACATTCCATGGGAACATGGTCTTCCTGGACGGTCGCGGCATACTACAGCGGGACCGAGATCGAGCCTAAAGCCACGGTCCTGCAGTGCGGTGAACTGTTCCGCAAGAGCGCATATGACTCGAACAGCATCCATTTCAACAACGTTCTTCTCCTTCAGGCGAAATATGACGAGTTCAGCTATTTCAGGGACTATAAGGCAAACGTGAACGACGAGCTTCTGTCAACGGATCTCCGAAAAGAGTTCCTCGGGATCAGTGAGGCCGGGGAATGGAACAGGACATACGGTTCCTTCTCTGATGGCTCCGCCAGAAGGATGGAACTGCTGATGACGAATCACCGTCTGACCACCCACAATTCAAAAGGCATAGAAGTCGCTCTGGAATGGTTCGCCTCTGCGCTGGGGAGCACATCCCACCTTGCGGGAACAGCACAGATATATATGGTTAAGGAACTGCTGGTCCTTGCCGCGATGCTTTTCGCAGTGTTTTCTGTCATTCCTGCAGCGGATGTTCTTCTCTCAAGCGGTTTCTTCCGGGAAGTTGTACAGCCACTTCCTTCCCGTGACAGCATGATCACCGGCAGGAAGTGGATGACAGGAAGTCTGACAGGCATCCTCATCACGGGTATCACATATCCGTTCATGACACAGCTGGGACACGGACTGCTGCCGGTACCTGAAAAGGTTTTCCGCATGACCATCGGAAACGGTTTCCTGTCATGGTACGGCCTGCTTATCATAATCTTCGCGGTCATGACGGCAGTCAGGCTCAGGAAACAGAGAAAGGCAGGCGACACTGCCCGATTCCATGATCTCGGAATGGCTGAGGCAGATGAACCGGACAGATTCAGTTGGAAGCTGCTTTTAAGAAGCCTGGCGCTTTCTGCAGTGCTTTTCCTGCTTGTCTATACCGTAACGTGTGTTTGTGAGAGCCTGTTCGGCCTGGATCTCAGATTCATCTGGCCTTTCTTCCGGACATTCAGCCTTACCAGACTGGGACAGTTCTTCATATACCTGCCGGTGTATGTGCTGTTTTTCTCTCTCAGCACAGGCCGCTCGCTCGCGCTCATGAGG
The DNA here is from genome assembly GCA_017828855.1 of Oscillospiraceae bacterium. Lineage (GTDB taxonomy): Bacteria > Bacillota > Clostridia > Oscillospirales > Ruminococcaceae > RUG11783. The sequence continues at coordinate 6,722 of JAFZZV010000005.1, forward strand.
ACCGAAGCGACATATGCAACCGGTGAAGCCGGCTTCCTGAAGACCTGGTGGAGGACGTGCCTCCAGATGACCGGAGGCGTACTGCTCATTACGCTGATAGAGTATGTGCCGTTCTTTGCTGGGCTCGGACCCGGGGCAGATCTGCTGTTCGGGTCGACCTTTGGAGGACCGTTCATGTCACTGCTTATAGTCTTCGTACCGCAGGTGATAGTGTTCAGCCTGATATGCACATACATGTACAGAAGGACGGGAAACATCTTCACCGGAGCATTTCTCTCCGCAGCCATGGCCTGCTGGATAGTGACAGGAGGCAGTTCGATCCTCTACTGATCACACAAGTGACGCAAAAGGAGATACTCGGATCAACGAAAAGAAAGGACCTTCTTCTGACTGAGAAGGTCCTTTCGCTTAAAATGGCATGGTCAGTTATCCATAAAGAAGTTTGCGTCGATCAGGCTCAGTTCTTTTTCGCTCTCGGGTTTTCCCATCACCAGAATGATGTCGGCTTCTTCG
>JAFZZV010000070.1 GCA_017828855.1 Oscillospiraceae bacterium
ATCTCAGGACCAACATGCAGATGATCTTCCAGGATCCCATGGCGTGCCTCAATCCCCGCAAGAAGATCTCGCAGATCATCGCGGAAGGTCTTGAGATCCACCACATCTGCAGTTCAAAGGAAGAGATAGACGAGAAGGTGAACGACGTTCTTGAGAAGGTCGGCCTCTCAAGCGAGCAGTCAACTAGGTTCCCGCATCAGTTCTCCGGCGGACAGAGACAGCGCGTCGGCATAGCCAGAGCGCTTGTCATGAACCCCAAGCTGGTCATCGCGGACGAGTGCATCTCGGCCCTGGACGTATCGATCCAGGCGCAGGTCGTCAACCTCATGAGGGACATCCAGGATGAGATGGGCACGACATACCTGTTCATCGCCCACGACCTGTCGATGGTCAAGTACATATCGGACAGGATAGGGGTCATGCACCTCGGGCACATCGTCGAGACCGGAACGACTGACGAGATCTTCGAGAATCCGATACATCCCTACACCAAGTCGCTGCTCTCGGCGATACCCCATCCCAACCCGATAGTGGAGAAGCAGCGCACATCCCTCAGCTACAACAAGGACGAAGAGGGAGTCGTGTACGAGAACGGACACGAGCATGTCCTCAGCGAGACGCACAAGGTGCTCGCCACCGACGAAGAGTTCGCAAAGTGGACTGCCTGAAAGATCACTGAACATGAGAGATCCCTTAGCCCTGAACAGGGCGGCGGGATCTCTCATTTTTTGTGCTATTATTATGTTGTATCAGAACGCGGCTCTGCGCGCTGCAGAGGAAGGCAGACCGGCGCCGGGCCGGAGGAGAGACGGGAATGGCTGAGAGAAACAGGATAACGGATATTCACTGCCCGAACTGCGGGGGACCTGCGAGCTTTGACATCAAAAAGCAGGAGTACCGCTGCGGATACTGCGGAGGCACCGTGGAGATCGGCGAGGCACTCAGGCAGAAGCAGGGCTTCCGCGAGCTGCAGGCCGGCAGGCTCAGGGAGTCAGTGAAAAACTTCAGGCTGTTCCAGGCAAACTGCAGCGGCTGCGGGGCGGAGATCGTCTTTGAGGAGGGTGAGGCCCTGTCGAGCTGCCCGTTCTGCGGGAGGAGCCTCGTCAGGACGGATTACCTGCACGCCGCGGACATGCCGGAGAGTGTGATACCCTTCGCGCTGACCCAGAGCGAGGCAGAAGCGGCACTCAGGGATTGGTGCGGAAGGAACCGCAGGAAGAGGGAAGCGAGGGAACTGTCCGGGATAGTCAGTGAGCTCAGAGGCTTCTACCTGCCGTACGAGATGATCCGCGGGCCGGTGCACATGCAGGTCTCCAGGATGGACGGCTACAGGAAATACCGCTGCGAGGGCTTCATCAGCGATGAGTTCGTGAACAGGTCCAGCCAGCTGGACAACCTACTGCTGGACGGGATGGAGCCGTTCGACACCGACAAGCTCGTGGAATTCGATTTCGCATATGTCGCCGGACAGAGGGTAAAGACCGCCGACATCCAGCAGGCGGATGTAGCGTTAAGGGCTGAGGAGGAGACAGAGACGGCGTACGCTCCCTTCGTGAGGAAGGTCCTGGAGAGCAGAGCGGTGGAGGTGGACGCGGACGTCAGCTCCGCAGTGAGGCTCCCGGTGCTCCTCCCAGTGTACTACATCTGCAAAGGCGACCTGATGGCCGCGGTCAACGGCCAGACCGGAAAGGTCAGCGTCAGGTCCCTTAAGGAATCCCACTATTACTTCCTGCCCTGGTGGCTCAAGGCGATAGTGGCGACGGCAGCGTTCACGCTCATCTGCTTTTTAGCGTTCCGTGCATTCGGGATGGAGACCGCGCAGAGCTTGCTCATATCGGGGATCCTGTCGGCGTTCTTCATCATAGTGACACTCTGCCTCTACTCCGACACCGCGAGGAACGATTTCGCGGTGGAATCCGGAAGGGAGATATACACCTCGGGCGAGAAGACCTTCGTCAGGGAGAGGGGGCAGCTGGTCCCCAGGGACAGCATCCTGATGAGGAAGACGGAAGAGCCGGTGTTCTTCGAGAAGCTGGACGGGACGGAGCAGCCGGTCGTGCTCAGGTTCACGTCTCCGGCGAGAGTGATCAGGATGGCACTGCTGTGCATCGTCGCGCTGTTCCTTCCGGTCATAGTGGCTCTGCTGATAAACGGGTTCGACTTCCAGAGGCTCTCTCTGGGAGGCTCGGCGGTCTGGTTCTGCATCGCGGTGCCGGTGGTACCGATCTATCTGCTCAAGTTCGGCATCGTGGAGCTTCACGACAACCCCTGGACCTACACGTTCACAGAGAACGGGAAGCTCAGAAGGTACAGGAAGAAGCACAACTTCCGCGTCACATGGGATGGGATCAAAGACCTCCTGAGGGTCATGTTCGTGCCACCGGCCAGCCTTGCGTTCTGGTTCGGAGTCATCAGCTTCATAGTCATGGTCTATCTGACAGCAGGGTTCGAATGAGATACAGATCACCTGTTCCGAATCGGGACAGGTGTTTTTGTGCCGCGAGGGTTCACACGCGACGCAGGTGAAAGATATAATAATTACAACAGATATGGCCGGTCATAAACTGCCGGCGCGGTGAAAAAGAGTAAGGAAAGGACGGGAAGCATGGCGGAAAGATACAGTTCGCTTTTTTCTCCGGTCAGGATAGGAAACGTGGAACTCAGGAACAGAGTCATCCTCACGGCTATGGGAGGCACGTCGTTCCTCGGGCATGACGGCAAGTTCAATCCTCATATAAGAGACTACTATATGGAAAGAGTCCGCGGAGGTGTCGGACTCATAGTTCCCGGTGTCACCGGCGTCAAGGACGTCAACGGATACCTCTATGAAAAGGAGGATATCTTCCTCGGGCCTGTTAAGGAAGTGATAGATGAGATACATGCGGGCGGTGCGAAGTATTTCTTCCAACTCGGTGCCGGTTTCGGGCGCGCTCAACTCATCGGACTTGGACCCGGAATGGATGAGAAGACCAGAAATGCCCTGATGGTAGCTCCTTCTGACGGAATACCCAACGTATGGATGCCGGAACTCAAGCACCGCGGCCTGACACGGGAGGAGATACATGACATCGTAGACGCATTCGGAAAGTCGGCCCTCATGTGCAAAAAGGCAGGCATTGACGGCGTTGAGATACATGCCATACATGAAGGATATCTGCTAGACCAGTTCACTATCTCAAACACCAACGAGAGAACAGATGAGTACGGAGGAAGCCTTGAGAACAGATTCCGTTTTATCACGGAAGTGATCCGTGAGATAAAGAAGACCTGCGGGGAAGACTTCCCGGTCATGATCAGGTACAGCGTATCCAGCAAAATGCGCGGATTCAACAAGGGAGCGCTACCCGGAGAAGATTACAGTGAGTTCGGCAGGAGCCTTGAGGAGAGCCCTGCAGCAGCAAGGCTTCTGGAAGCTGCAGGAGCGGATGCCCTGGATGCCGACAACGGATCCTATGATTCCTGGTGGTGGGCTCATCCTCCCGTATATATGCCGCTGCACTGCAACTTCCCGGAAGTATCCTACATCAAAAAGTTCGTCAACATCCCGGTCTTCTGCGCCGGGCGCATGGAGGACCCGGAGTTTGCGGACAAGGTCATAGCTGCGGGAGAGATCGACGGCATAGGAGTCGCGAGGCAGTTCCTGGCTGACCCGGAATGGCTCAACAAGGCCAGGGAGGGGAGGGAGGAAGATATCCGCCCCTGCATAGCCTGCCATAACGGATGCTTCGGTATCAGCCTTGTGAGGACGCCCGTATCCCGCGGAATGAGCATGGCTCACTGCGCTGTGAATCCTACCGCAATGGAAGAGACAGAATGGGATCTCGTCCCGGCAAAGGAAAAGAAACGCATAGCCATAGTCGGCGGAGGCATCGGAGGAATGGAGGCTGCACGCATACTGACGCTGCGCGGGCATGAGGTAATATTGTTCGAGAGATCGGGGGAACTGGGCGGGGCCTTCATCGCCGCCGCAGCACCCAGTTTCAAGGAAAAGGACAGGATGCTTCTTGACTGGTACAGACACCAGATGGAGAAACTGGGCGTGGATATCAGGCTCAACACCGAAGCGAGACCGGATGATCTGAAGGGGTTCGATGAAGTCATAGTCGCAACAGGGTCCTCACCGAGGAAGCTGAACCTCCCGGGTCTTGATGATGACAGGGTCATCGAAGCTATCGAATACCTGAGAGGATATAAACAGACCGGGACAGATGTTGTGATCATTGGAGGCGGTCTCACCGGAGTGGAGATCGCTTATGATCTGGTCCTCAATGGAAAGAGACCTGTGATCGTAGAGATGCAGGATGACATTCTCCAGGTGCCCGGCCTCTGCGCCGCGAACTCGAATATGCTCCGCGAGATCATCCGTTATCATAAGATCTCTGTCCTGACTTCCGCGGTTTTCAAAGGCGTGGAAGCAGGAGATGCACTGAAGGTTCATGTCGAGCAGAACGGAGAAACGAAAACGATCGGGACAGACAGCGTCATTTTGTCCGTTGGATATGTTCCGGTTCGCAGTGTGGCGGAGAAACTTGAAGCGGAAGGATATCCCGCAGAAAAGACGCATGTTATAGGAGATGCCAGAGAGGTCGGCAATCTCATGAGCGTCATAAGAGAAGCATATGAGCTCTGCTACGAGCTCTAAACAATAACGTAAGATCAGGACGATCTGTGAAAAGTACAATAATCATCAGAAAAGGAGACGAATCATGCTGCGAGAAGTTAAAACTGAAAACGGTATTGTCAGAGGACTGCCGGCAGCCGATCCCAGGATCACATCCTTTAAAGGGATCCCGTTTGCGGCACCTCCCGTGGGTGAACTGCGCTGGCGCGCGCCCCAGCCCGCGAAGGACTGGGACGGAGTGCTGGACTGCTATAAGTTTGCACCGATCTCCATGCAGCACATCCCCGGTCTGGACGAGACCAACATCTACACCAGAGAATGGAATGTTGACCCCGATATTCCTATGGACGAGGATTGCCTGTACCTTAACGTGTGGACACCGGCTAAAAAGGCCGACGAGAAGCTTCCGGTCTTCGTGTGGTATTTCGGCGGCGGCCTGAGAGAGGGCAACCCCGCTGAGATGGAGTTTGACGGAGAGCGTATCGCGAGACGCGGAGTAGTGGTCGTGACGATCAACTACCGCCTCAATGCATTCGGATTCATCGCGCATCCCGAGATCACAAAGGAAAGCCCGGATGCTCCCGCTAACTTCGGACACCTGGACCAGCAGGCCGGAACCCGCTGGGTCAAGAGGAACATCGCCGCGTTCGGCGGAGATCCCGAGAACATCACTATAGGCGGACAGTCCGCCGGTGCACTCAGCGTGATCGCTCAGCTCTGTTCTCCCCAGAACGAGGGACTGTTCCAAAAGGCAGTCGTAATGAGCGGACTCATCGCGAGCCCGTACAAGCCTTCTCTCATGAGAACGTTCACGTTTGAGGAGATGCAGGAGTGGGGAGTCAAGTTCTTTGACTTCCTCGGCGTCAGTGATCTGGAAGAAGCCCGCAAGGTGGACGCAGTCACCCTCAGGGACAAGTGCGAGGAGTTCTGCGCCAAGGAGATGTTCATGTGGGGAACGGTCGCGGACGGAAAGTATCTCATGAAGCCGTCAGACGTTGAGTTCCAGAAAGGCAACCGCATGCCTGTTCCTCTCATCGTGGGTGGGACTATCGGTGAGATCATGGGACCTATGGGAGTCAGAAACATGGACGATTTCCGCAAGATGGCGGAGAGAAGTTTCCCGGAATATGCCGATAAGTACATGGAGCTGATCGGACCTGACTTCCCGACAGCAATGGACCGCACCAGAGTGAGCGGTGCAGAGATGGCCGCGAGAGCGATGAAGACCTTTGACAGGAAGTACGGAAAGGACCTGACCCTCTATCTGTACAAGTTCAATCCGGAGATGCCAGGATATGACCATCCCGGAACTTTCCATTCATCAGACCTCTGGTTCCATTTCGAGACGCTGGCAAAATGCTGGAGGCCGTTCACCGGCAAGCACTATGACCTGGCAAGGCAGATGTGCAACGCCCTTTGTTTCTTCATAAAGAAGGGCGATCCGAACGGACTTGACATCACAGGACTTCCGCAGCCGCTGTGGAAACCGTTCACACTGGAGGAGCCCAATGTGATGTTCTGGGGAGATATCCCCAGGACCTATGTAGAGGAGACCAACGAGCTCAAGGAGCTGCTGGTGGATATCTACGTCAAGCAGGTTGAAGGCGAGATCTGATCACAAATGCAAGATAACGACAGGGAGGAGAGACCGTCATCGTCTCTCCTCCCTGAAAACGTATAAAGACAGAAAACTCAGTCGTTCTTGTCCAGTTCCGTGAGGTTGAGCTGGTTCAGATCGCTCTGATCGAAGCCCGTCCCGGAGACGCCGAAGACGTCACCGTACTGGTTCTGGTACACGTGGTCAGCTGCTGTGCTGACGTCGTAGGTCTGCCCGTAGCTGTTGGTATACGTGTCCACTCCGCGGATAGCTTCAGATCTTGCCTGCGAGATACGGCTGTCGGAATCCATTTTCCTCTGGAAGGAATCCATCAGACCTGCAGAAGCCTGTCTTGCGTTCTGCGAGATCATCTGTGAGGTCTGCATCTGCATCTGGCGCAGCTGAGCTTGCTTCTGCATCACGATCGCCTGGTTCTGCGCGACCGTCTGGCGGATTTCTGCCATCTTCTGGTTTATTGCACTGACCTCTCTCTGAGCGAGCGTAGGGTCCGGTTCGAGGGTACGGACAAAGTCAAGGAAGGCGCTTGTTGCCTCCGCCTCGTTCTCCTTGTAGCAGAAGCAGAAGTACTTACGGTGAGAACCGAAGGTGATCTGATCGATCCTTACGCCGTTGTCCTTGCAGTGGCCGAACGGGATATCTTCGCTGCCGGACGCCGGCTTTACCTGAGTCTGTGCGGAGGTCTGTGCGGGAGCAGCCTGCTGGGTCTGGCTATCTTTCTTCTTCCGCATAGCCTTTCCAATGATGCCGCCGCTCATCATGTCACTGAACGTGAGCTTCTCTCTGCCGGAGACCACGTCGGAGAAGGTGCTGCCGATTTCAGAGAGGCCTGTGCCCGCGGACCTGCCGAGGAACTGGTCGAGCTTCTCCTTGGCCGCCTTTATATACTGGTTATCCAGGTTCAGCCCTTTGAGGAGGTTCCCTCCGTACACGAGCTCCTCTCCCTCGTAATCCATCCCGGCGAGGACTATAGATTCCCGCCCGTTGGACAGGGTACCGGTGTACTTGACCATCACTGAGTAGCAGAGCGCGTTCCTGGCAGCGGAGGACATCTCCATGAACTGGTCGAACCTGCTGACGTCGCTGGCCAGCTGGGTCCGCGCCGCGTCGGTACTGGAGCCCAGGCGGGACGGCAGGGCGGAGCGGGACACCTCGGTGAGAGGGAGCCCGAAGAGCTTCTCAGCCCAGTCCCTGAGATAGGCGTCCGGCTCGATGAAGGAGGTGTAGCCGCTGCTGACGTGATTGGGTACGAGCCCTATTATCCCTTTAATGAACACGTTCCTGACATCATGGAACAGCTCCTTGGAGTCCGATATCAGGACGCTGCCGTCAGGAGCGTCTGCCCTTATCCTTGTCGTGAAGGGTACCAGCTCGGATTGCCAGCTGTTATACAGGAATCCCTGTGTGGTATATCCGGTGGGCAGTACCGCTGTCGCAAGAGGCACACCGTCGGAAGTGGAGAATGTCATAGTGTTAGGGTCATTCTCCCCGGTCCTGTATCCGATATGGATCATGTTGCCGCAGTTGGGGCATCTGACCACAGACACAGTCAGGGAATCCACCTCGAGAGAAGCTCCGCACTGGGGACATACATATGCTTTAAGTTCCATCAGACCGCTCCTTAGGCAAGGCCGTTGCTGATCACCGTGACTTTGAATTCAAAGTCGTGATCAGGCATCTCGAATTCATATATTCCTTCTTTTATATAACGGATCTCGGTACCGTCTGTTGAGTTGACGTACAGATCCGCGTCTGTCACACAGACCGTCTCTAACCTGACCGTCTCGCCGGGCTTCGCGTGCTTGGGGCAGGATACCACATACTGTTCGCCTGAGACACATTTCACGCGGTACCTTCCCGCGCAGCCGCTGAGCAGCGCGGCCAGCATCAGGACTGCTGCTGTGACCTTTCTGAAACCTCTGTTTTTGCTGTTTGCCATGACGTTCTCCTTTCGTTGCTGCTGTCAGAAATTATGTGGCTGAGACGTCTTTTTTTGTTGCGTTGCAGGTGGTTTGGATTATTATACCTTATTTTCATTAAGAATATGAAACGGGTCCCGCTGTTGTTGTCAGCTGGGACCCAGAAAGATGTTTTAAGCAACAGATCAGTCTACGACTTCGAGGCGTCCCTCGACGTCGAAGCCGAGGTGCTTGTTGTTCTTGAAGTACTCAAGAAGAGTCTGGACATCACTGGTAGTCAGGATCATAGGATCGCCGTTTGCCAGGACCTCGTCATAGCTGAGGTTGAAGAACTCCGGGAGATTGTTGTAATGGAACTCCTGGACGCCGACGGTATAGAGGATGTCATCCCTGACTTCCTCACCATTGAGCTCACATTTGAGCAGCTCATGTCTGGATTTGGAATAAATGACGTGCATTCCTTTGGACAGCTGGTAGAACTCGGTGTGATTGCCGAGCCACGCGGCGTCCCTGTAGATGTGAAGGAGAGCTTTTTTCAGCTGGGCGCCGGTCAGCTTGATCCCGTAGGATTTTCCGTCATACGGATAGCATTCAGTGAAGTCCTGCAGGGTGACGATAGGACCCATGTGCTGTTTCCTGACCGATCCGGAGCCCATAAAGAACAGATCAACTGCAAGGCTGTCCTTCATCGCATCAGCGAAGACTCCGCCCAGTTCTGTCTGCATCCACCTGTCCGGATGCATGAGTTCATAGTCGAAGTTGGCGACGACCTTTGCGTACTTGAGGTCTGTCTGGGCCTTGATGGAGGAGATGAGCTGCTCCATCCTCTCATCTCTTGGGCAGTTGTCTTCGTTGATGGGAACGGGAGTCCATTTATAGGAGTCAACACAGTTGTTCAGTGTATCGATGATAAGGTCGAACCTGCCGATCTGGTCAGTGCCGGTGCCTGCCTGAACGATCAGGATATCATTGACTATCGCCGGCTCGGTGATGAATGTATGGGAGTGGCCGCCGATGATTATATCGACGCCCCAGCAGGGATCGATGAGCGCGGCAAGTTTCTTGTCTTCCTCAAACCCTATATGGGTGAGGAGGACGGTGAGGTCTATGTCAAGGCCGTTGTAGGAGTTGCATATCTTTTCTATCTCGGAAGCTGCTTCCTCGATCCCGATAAATGATCCGATGACGTTTTCTCCTTTGGTCTGGGAAATGACCTCCTCCGTGAGTATCCCGATGAACAGGATCTTCATCCCGTCGATCTCCATGATGTAACATGGATTGAATAGCCTCGTATCGTTCTGCTTGATGTAAAGGTTGGCGTTGATTATGGGGAAGGTGGCCATCTTTTCAAGGAACAGAAGGTGGGCGACACCGTAGTCGGTCTCATGGTTGCCGAGGGTGACCACATCCGGAGCAAGCAGGTTGACGATCTGGATAGTAGAGAGACCGAGAAACTCACTGTCGATAACGGAACCGCGGAACATGTCTCCCGCGATGGCATAGACAACATTGGGATCCTCGTTGCGGCATTTCGTCAGATAACCTGACAGCATTGAGACACCGCCTGTCAGTTTCTCGTCAACGGTGTCGACCAGAAAGTCGCCATGCATGTCGTTGGAATGAAGGAGAGTCAGCTTCTTGTATCTTTCCTCAGGTTTTGCGTTCAGTTTTCTGTATTCCATTTCAGGCCTCCTGATTCTGAAAAGAATGATCGTAACGGGTTGATGGGATAATAAGACCGGAGTGACCGGTCTGAGTGATGTCCTACTTCCGGCAGGCTGCAGAGGGAATTATCTGTCTCAGCAGCTGTTGAGCGACATCGGCGGTCTTGGATTCGATGTCTCTCAGAGGATTGTATTCGACCAGATCGTATGAACAGATATCAGCGATCCGCTCTGCAACGATGCTGTTGATCAGCAAAGCCTCTTCCTTTGTGATTCCGTCATGCTCCGGTACGGAGACACCGGGGGCGTCGGAGGGGTCGATCACATCAAGATCGAAACTGACATGGACAGCACAGGTCCCGTCAAGTGAAAGGGAGAACGCCTCATCCATGATGTTTCGTATGTCTTTCTTTCTCAGGTCCTCTGTTGTGAACACTCGGACTCCGGCGTCTTTAAGATTCTCTTTCTCTCCGGAGTCGATGGATCTGGCTCCGATCACGCAGACATTGCGCGGATCAACAGTGTTTCCCCTGTGGAACGATCTCAGTTCCCCGCACTCATAACCGGCTATGCATGCAAGAGGAAGACCGTGGATGTTACCGGTCTCGGTAGTCCTGAAAGTGTTGAAATCAGTGTGCGCATCGATCCAGATCACTCCGATGTTGCCGAATCGTTCTGCCGATGATAATGCTGAGGGAATGGCGCAGGAGTGGTCTCCGCCGATAATAATAGTGAAGATCCCTCTTTCTTTCAGGGACAGTGTCCGCGCATACAGATCGGCATTGAGCCTGTTCAGAGGCTCTTCGTTCTTGTGTTTGTCTCCGGCATCGCGGCTTTTGAAGTAAGGCTCTGCAGGAGAAATCAGTTCAGACGATTCGTTTTCAAAAAGATCAAGCAGCAATTCAGGCGCCTTTGAGCTTCCGTCGACAGACACGCCGAGATCAGAAGCGGCGCCGATAAGGCTGATTTCCATGTGTTGAGACGTCCTTTGTTTTTTTGAGCGGTTCCGAAAAGGAGAAGTTCATGCTCGTCAGCATATATTCTAAACGACGCAGGTAAGGAATACAATTACGGTCTTTGACCGGGGAGATGCGCCTTGCGGTGTTATATATTATTAATACAATAATTATTAAGAGACCGAGAAGGAAAGCGAAACAGAGCGGAAGGATAGTCACGTCGAATGGTGATCAGAAGATTTTCGGATGAGATGAAGAAAAGATTCGGAGGTAAGGTATACCGCATAGCCCTTTCTTCCGGATGTACCTGTCCGAACAGAGACGGAACTCTGGGAACAGGCGGATGCGCTTTCTGCTCGGAGTACGGTGCCGGTGAGTTCTCGTTTCCGGACCTGCCTGTCAAAGATCAGTTTGAACGCGGAAAGAGACTTGTCGCAAACAAGACCAGAGCAGACAGGTTCATCGGATACTTCCAGTCATTCACAAACACGTACGGTGATCAGGAAAGACTCAAGATGCTGTTCAGGGAAACGGCAGACATCCCGGAGATATGTGCGCTTTCCATAGCTACCAGACCGGACTGCCTTGAAAACGGAATGGTCGAATTTCTTTCTGAGCTTTCCGGCATCAAACCGGTGTGGGTGGAATTGGGCCTTCAGACAGCAGATGACGAGACAGGGAGACGGATGAACCGTTGCTTTGACCGCGATTCGTTCGAGGAAGCGTACAGGCGGCTCAAGGGAGCCGGACTGGAGGTCGTCGTCCATATTATCCTGGGACTCCCGGGTGAGAATGAGGAGGACATGATAGGAACTGCGGAATACGTGTCAGGGCTCAGCCCCGCAGTCGACGGGATCAAGATACATATGCTTCAGATCCTTGATGGGACAGCAGTCGCGGAGATGTACAGAAAAGAGCCATTCCATGTCCTTTCCCTGGAAGAATATACCGGGATAGTGATTAAGATACTGAAGATGTTGCCGCCGGAAACGGTCGTGCACCGCTTCACCGGAGACGGACCCAAAAAGACGCTTATTGAACCTAAATGGTGCTGGGACAAAAAGAAGGTCCTGAACTATATGAACGGCGAGATAGCCAAAGCCTGATAAAAATCACCTCAGCAACGGGAGAGTGTGATATAATCTACAATCATCGTGACATCTGTCATTTCTGCCGGCTAGAGGCAGAAAACAGGGGAGAAAAGGAAAGATCTGGATCCGGGTGACAGATTGCCAGGGGAGGATTATCAATGAGAAAGCGCAGAAAAAATAACGCTTATCAGTTCGTCATACTGTTTGTTTTTTCCGTGCTGGTCATATTTGCCGGAAACAGGATAGCCTGCAAGAATGCCAGGCTGTTCACTTCGCAGGTAAGCACGGATACGGTGTCATATCTGGTCAGGGTGGACAGTATCCTTTCGGTGACGGAAGGAAAGAATTCCTACGGAGGCGTGGTTGATGCCACTTCGACCTCCGTCAAGTTCACCGGAACGGTCCTGATGGGGGAGAAAAAGGGGGATTCTGTCGTAGCTGTTCAGACCTACGACGACGTAGTTGCCTCGGTGGGTATCCCCGTGGAAAAGGGCGACTGGATATATGTCCACTTCACGGGAAACGAGGAGGAGGCAAGAGCGGGGAACTACTTCCGCGTCAAGGAACTCGCAATTCTGTTCGTGATCATAGTTGCGTTCCTGATCCTGTTTGCCAGACTGAAGGGCGTTGCCTCAGTCCTGTCACTCGGTCTTACGGTCGCCTCTGTATTTTTCGTGTTCGTGCCGGCGATCCTGTCCGGATACAATGTTTATCTGTGGGCACTGCTGGTCTGCGCCTACTCCATCATAATCACACCGCCGTATATCGGCGGGTTCAACAAGAAATCACTTGCATCCATCCTCGGATCGGTCGGAGGAGTGACTCTTGCCGGGCTGCTGACGCTGTTCCTCAACGAGGCGATGAAGATCACCGGATTTGCATCGGATGAGGACATGTTTGTCATCGCGATCCTGGAAGAACCGATCGACCTCAGAGCCGTGACGTTCGCGGCGATCATCATTGGCGCTCTCGGTTCCACACTGGACGTCTCTATGTCGATCTCCACATCTGTCTGGGAGATGCATGAGACTACGGGAAGCACTGATTTCAGATCATTGCTGAATTCGGGTTTCAATATAGGAAGAGATATCCTCGGCACGCAGATCAGTACACTGATCCTCGCATATATCGGAACGTCGCTGTGCACGGTTCTGCTTATCGTCACATACCAGCCGAGCATACTTGAGATGCTCAATCTGGAACAAGTGATAATCAATTTGGAAGACATGCTGGTCGGCGCTGCCACGATAATCCTCACCATTCCTTTCACTGCACTCATAAGCGCGTTGATGCTTTCAAACAGAGAAAAGCAGGAGAGAAGGAGCGTCAGTGAGTTCAGGATAGACGGCGGTGGAACAGCAGCGGAAGAGAAGGTAATATACAAAAAATGACCATGTGAGCCGGATACGGATCAACGTTTTTCGGAGGCGCCGTGCGACACGCACGGC
>JAFZZV010000071.1 GCA_017828855.1 Oscillospiraceae bacterium
AGAGCGGATGCTATCATGTCTTCCGTGCTGAGGTCAGGCGAAAGGCCGGCTACTGCCGTGGCTGCCTCGGAATGCGAGAAGCCGAGAGAGATCAGCGCCGCGACCGCTTCCGACGAAGATGAACTGCTGTCCACGGCGGAGACCACCTCCCCGATCCCTTCTATATCAAGCTGCAGGATCTTCTCCTTCAGCTCATTGACTATTCTCTGTGCGAGCCTCGGACCGACTCCGGGGCACGCCGTGACTGCTTTCGCGTCGCCGCTCGCAATGAGGAGCGACAGCCGGTCGGGGTCATATGTCGACAGCACTGAAAGCGCCAGTTTCGGACCGACTCCGCTGATGCTGCAGAGAAGCCTGAACGCGTCACGCTCCTTCTCCGAGTAGAATCCGAAAAGATCCACTCCGTTCTCCTTTACCGACAGCACCGTATATACGAAAGCCTTCTCTCCCGCTCCGGGAAGCGATGAAAGCGTGTTGGATGAACAGGAGAAAGAAAAGCCTACGCCGTTGCATTCGATAACGGCAGAGTCCGTGTATTTATCCTGAAGGATTCCTCTGAGCGAATAGATCATTTGTCACCTCTGTTGTATCTGGCATATATCTCCCCGAGAGCGGAAGCGCTTGAATGGGCATGGCATATCGCCACAGCCAGAGCGTCCGCTGTATCATCGGGTTTCGGCAGCTTGTCCAGCCCGAGGATGATCCGGGTCAGCTCCATCACCTGTTTCTTCTCTGCCTTGCCGTAGCCCGTGACCGCCTGCTTAATGGCCATCGGTGTATATTCGTAGATCGGAAGCCCTGCCTGGGCAGCTGCAAGCAGCGTCACTCCCCTGGCTTCACCGACTCCGATCCCGGTAGTGACATTGTTAACGAAGTACAGTTTCTCTATTGCGAGCACTTCGGGCTTAGTCCTGTTTATGACGGTGTTGATCCCGTCGTAGATTGTCATCAGGCGACGTTCGAAAGGTACGTCAGGTTCGGTAGTCACTGCCCCGTAGGCGGCGACATGGAATGTATTGTTAGTGAAATAATCGATCACCCCGTAGCCAACGATGGCATATCCGGGATCTATCCCGAGTATCCTCAAGTTATCATCACCGCCTTCTCCTAATTATATCATACAAAGCGACTTGAGGGGCGGACTCCTTTTGTTCCGGGAGTCCGTCCCTCTTGATGTTTTTCATGCCATATGTCCGGACGATACGTCAGATCGGCAGGCAGCGGTTCACCCGAGCTTGCTTATGCTCTCGGTGATCAATTCTTTCTTGGCAGTCAGTTTCTCGAGTTTGTCGCGCTCACCGGCAACGACATTTTCAGGAGCTTTGCTGAGGAACTGGGGATTGGACAGCCTCGCTTCCAACCCGGCCATATCCTTCTCGACCGCTTTCAGCTCCTTCTCCAGCCTTGCCAGTTCCTTTTCACGGTCCACAAGCTCAGAGAGGGGGATCAGCGCCCTGGCGCTGTCGGTCACAGCCTGCACCGCATCGGGAACATCGAACTTCTCTCCTACCTCAACGGTAGACGCTTTGGCCAACTTCTTGATGAACTCGGCGCCGGCACTGAATATCTCCGGTTCAGAAGTTTCGATGGAGATATCCAGAAGCTTGGAGGGCTGTACGTTCTTCTCTGCCCTTATGGCTCTCACTGCCTTGATAATATCCATTATCTTTCCGAAGCGGTCCGCATCGGATGCGAAGCACAGGGCCTCGTCGTATTCGGGCCAGCGAGAGATCATGATGCTCTCGCTCGATGTCGGCAAAGCCTCGTATATCGCTTCGGTAATGAACGGCATGAACGGATGGAGCATCTGAAGGATGCGGGTGAAGGTGTATACCAGCACCTGCTTGCATGAGTGCTTCCTCTTCTCATCATCAGAGTTGAGCCTGAGCTTAGCCAGCTCGACATACCAGTCGCAGAACACGTCCCAGGCGAAATCATATACCTTGGAAGCGGCGATCCCGAGCTCGAAATGATCGAGATTTACGGTCACCTCCTGAATGACGTTCTCCAGCTGGGTCAGTATCCATCTGTCCTCTATCTCGGGATCCTCGGGAAGGGTATCCGGCTCGACGTCATCGACATCATTCATGAGGATGAACCGCCCGGCATTCCACATCTTGTTGCAGAAGTTCCTCGCCGCGACCATCTTCTCGTCCGAATAGCGCATGTCGTTTCCGGGGCTCACGCTGCTTGCGAGCATGAAGCGCAGCGCATCCGTCCCGTACTCATCTATGACATCCAGCGGATCCAGTCCGTTTCCGAGAGATTTTGACATCTTTCTTCCCTGAGCATCCCTGACGAGTCCGTGGATGAACACCGTTCTGAACGGGACATCTCCCATGTGCTCGATGCCGGAGAAGATCATCCTGGCGACCCAGAAGAATATGATGTCGTATCCCGTCACGAGAGTGTCAGTCGGATAGAAATACCTCAGGTCCTCTGTGTCGTCCGGCCATCCCAGCGTTGAGAAAGGCCAGAGAGCCGAGGAGAACCAGGTATCGAGGGTATCCTCGTCCTGATGCACTTTTCCTCCGCACTTCGGGCAGCATTCGGGCTGTTCCTTGGAGACTATCACTTCCCCGCAGTCATCGCAGTAGTAGGCAGGGATCCTGTGTCCCCACCACAACTGCCTGCTTATGCACCAGTCCTTTATGTTGTACATCCAGTTGAAGTAGGTCTTGGAGAAGCGATCCGGAACGAATCTGACAGATCCGTCCTCTACCGCCTTGATAGCAGGTTCAGCCAGAGGCTGCATCTTGACGAACCACTGTTTGCTTATACGCGGTTCCACCGTCGTACCGCAGCGGTAACATGTACCGACATTGTGCTTGTACGGTTCCACGCTCACAAGGAATCCGCCTTCTTCAAGATCCTTCACGATCTGTTTGCGGCATTCATAGCGGTCCATCCCGCAGTATTTCCCGCCGTTCTCATTGATCGTCGCATCCTCATTGAGGACATTGACGATCTCGAGGTTATGCCTCATGCCGACCTCGTAGTCGTTCGGGTCATGGGCAGGAGTGATCTTGACGACGCCGGTGCCGAAATCCATCTCAACATAGTCATCCGCAACGACCGGGATCTCCTTCCCCACTATGGGCAGTATCACGGTCTTTCCGACTGCGTCCTTATATCTTTCATCATTGGGGTTCACGGCGACTGCTGTATCGCCCAGCAGTGTCTCGGGTCTCGTGGTAGCGAGCTCGAGATATCCGCTTCCGTCGCTGAAAGGATATCTGAGATGCCAGAAGGATCCGTCCTGCTCCTCGAATTCGACTTCCGCGTCGGATATCGATGTGAGGCAGTGAGGACACCAGTTGATGATCCTCTCTCCCCTGTAGATCAGTCCTTTCTCATAGAGCTTGCAGAAAACCTCAAGGACTGCCTTGGAGCAGCCTTCGTCCATCGTGAATCTCTCTCTTGACCAGTCGCAGGAACTGCCGAGATACTTCAGCTGCTCGCAGATCCTGCCGCCGTACTGTTCCTTCCACTTCCAGGCTCTCTCGAGGAATCCATCGCGGCCGATATCGTCCTTTGTAATGCCTTCTTCCCGCATCGCTTCCACGATCTTCGCCTCGGTGGCGATGGATGCGTGGTCAGTTCCGGGCAGCCACAGGGCATTGTATCCCTGCATCCTCTTGAGCCGGATGATGACATCCTGCAGAGACATGTCGAGCGCATGTCCCATGTGCAGCTGTCCCGTGATGTTGGGGGGAGGCATGACGATGGTATAGGGAGTCTTCTCAGGGTCGACTTCCGGGCGGAAATAGCCGGATTCCATCCAACGCGAATAGATCCTGGACTCCACCTCTTTGGGATTGTACTGTTTTGCCAATTCTTTCATTTTTTCTTTTCCCTTATAAAAAAGCCCCGGAGCACTTAGCTTCGGGACGATAATAAACCGCGGTACCACCCGAGTTGCCGCATGAGCGGCCTCTCTGACTCCTTAACGCGGAGACACGTGCCCGGCTGACGAACTCACCGGGCAGGCTCGGAAGCGACCATGACCCGCTGCCGACAATCGCCTTTTCAGCTTCCGGCGACTCTCTGCTGCCGCATCTCGGATCAACCTCTTCTTCAATGCCTGTAACACGTAAATTCTATAACCCGATCAGGGCACTGTCAACTCCTGGAGAGGTCCCTGTCCACATACAGATTCTTTCCCTGCACGATGATCTCGTCATAGAGGGAAAGGATCGATCCGCTTCCCTCCGTGGCGGAAGAGAGGATGAAATCATCAGTCTCGTATATGATGTCCACCTTTCTGAATTTCACCAGGCTGCCGTACTTGATGAACACTCCGAGATTTCCGTCGATCAGTCGCAAAGCGGTCTTGTCGACCCTGATCCCGCGGTAGTTCGTGAACTTGATCTGTATGTCCTCGTTCCTCAGCACAGACGCTGCGGGGTTCATCCTGTCGAACGACAGCACGACTACACTGTAGGTACCGTCCTGCGAAGGAAGAATCGTCTCCACTTTTGCCGGAACGTCGGTGGATGAGCTGAAACTGAAGTCAGCGGAATACATCCTGCCTGTCCTCAGTCTGGAAGCCTCTTCCTGCGTCATGGTACAGACATAGTACCAGTTATAATCCGAGAGGATCTTGTATGAATCACCGCTGTATTTATATGACCCGTGGGCTTCCTCTATAAGTTCCTTTATCTGTTCAGGGGCGAGGGAGCCAAGCATATCAGGCGTGAGTATGGACTCGCATCCGTCGGTGAAAGACACGAAGAAGCCCGAT
The DNA here is from genome assembly GCA_017828855.1 of Oscillospiraceae bacterium. Classification (GTDB taxonomy): domain Bacteria; phylum Bacillota; class Clostridia; order Oscillospirales; family Ruminococcaceae; genus RUG11783. The sequence continues at coordinate 4,745 of JAFZZV010000071.1, forward strand.
TCGTCTGCGGTCACGTAGCCGGTAGGCTCCAGGTCATAGGCTTCTGCAGCGGATATCTCGGTCCTGACCTCCTCCGCACGCACCGATGTGTCGACTCTGCCGCCCGCGGAGATCTCATAACTGGAGAGATAGGAGATCAGACTGCGCCTGACGCTGTCAATGCCTGAGTAATCCTGCCTGCCGATCTCCGACGAGTACTCGCTGAGGACTCCGTAGACTGATTTCCTGATCGACTGCAGGTTGGTGTTGCCCCTGTTCCCTTTTGACAGGTCGGTGAGGATGTCCAGTTCCTTCTCGAGCTGCTGACGGTACAGACTTCTGACTGCGGTCCCGGCGTCCCTGTAATATTCTGCTACGTTCTCACCCTTGGCAACCTTATCGCCGTCCGACACGAGATAGTACTTGACTCCGCCGCTGTCGTCAGAGACATACTCGTTCCTGACCACAGTGCCGGAAGCCGTTATCTCATCCGACAGCTCATACAGGACAGCGACTTCGGTCCTGTATGACGGGAACGACACCAGATATACCTGCATCGAGATATACAGGATGAGGAGAGCAGCGAGAAGCCCCGCCATCAGTCTGAGACCGGACATCGATTTCATTTGATCAGCTCTCCTTTCTTCGATATTATGTCTTCCGCCATTTGGGAGGGACTCATAAGATCGGAATAATACTGTTCGAAACCCGGATCACGTCTGAACCATGTGAGCTGCCTCTTTGCATAGCGTCTTGACGCTTTCTTTAGATAAGAGAGACAGTCATCCAGAGACCTGTTCCCTTCGAAATAGCCGAAGAACTCCTTGTATCCGATAGCAGCGCATGCTGTCAGATATGTATCCCTGTGCTCATACACTTCCCTTGCTTCGCTGACGATGCCGTTTTCCATCATCGAGTCGCATCTGGCTTCTATCCTGCGGTACAGCACTTCTCGCGACGAACAGTTTACCAGTATCTTGACCGCGTCGGGATATCCTTCTCCCCTTGAGTTCCGGATCTGCTCGGAAGGAGTGGATCCGTTCCTGATTATCTCCACTGCACGGATTATGCGCTTGAGATCGTTCGGCTCGAGTCTTGCCGCATATTCGGGATCCGCTGAAGCGATCTCCTCAAGCAGCTCCCCGCTCCCGCGCTCCGATGCCGCCCTGACCAGTTCCTCCCTGAGTTCGCTGTCAGCGGGCATCTCCTCGGAAAAGCGGATACCGGACAATAGTGAAGTCATGTACAGTCCGGTCCCCCCGCACACAATGGCGGTGAGTCCTCTTCCGTTGATGTCGGATATAACTTCTCTCGCGTCAGCGACATAATCAGCTACGCTGTATCTCTCATACGGTTCTCTTATATCTATGAGCCAGTGCCGGGCCGAGGCAAGTTCTTCCGGCGTCGGTTTCGCCGTGCCTATGTCCAGCGAGCGGTAGATCTGCATGGAATCGCAGGAAACGATCTCACCGCCCGTCATCTCAGCCAGCTTGATGGCAAGCGATGTCTTTCCGGATCCCGTAGGACCTCCTACGGCGATTATCCTGTCAAACAGTTCTGCCAAATCTCTTCTCTATCTCATCCTTTGTCACTGTGAAATAAACCGGTCTCCCGTGCGGACAGAACTTCGGTATGCTTCCGCACAGGATCTTCTCAGCAAGCGCTACCATCTCTGCCTGAGGAGCCACATGGCCGGCCTTTATTGCGGCGCGGCAGGCTGACGAGTGCATCAGCCATTCCCTGGCCTCGAACGTGACCGACTCCCGGTCTTCCGTCAGCGCATCGGCGATCTCAGTAACGGCGTCCGCCGCGCCTTTCAGGCTGAGATAAGTGGGGATCTCCCTTACCGCGACCTCGCGCTCGCCGAGTTCCGAGACTGAGAATCCCAGCCTGTCCAAGATCTCCGAATTGTCCAGGACAGCCTGCTTCTCATCAGGCATCAGAGACACAACTACCGGCTCAAGCAGGATCTGACTGTCCACTGAAGCATGAGCGTCGCGTATGAGCTCATACAGGAGCCTCTCATGCGCTGCATGCATATCGATCAGCACCAGCAGATCCCGTGTCTCGGCCACGATATACGTCCTGAACAGTTCCCCTATGACTCTGAGCTGTCCGTCTGTCTCAAGAGACATCTGTTCTGTATCTTCCGCTTCCGCAGCGCCGGCTGTGACGGTATCTGTCTGCTTTGCCACTTCTCCCGGGAATATGTCGAGCGAAGCACCCGGACCGTATGGCGTCCTTTCCTTTACCTCATCAAGAGAGTCTATCCTGACGAGCTCGTCGAAAAGATCTCTGGCAGGATCTCTGATCTGGCCGCCGGAAAGAGGCCTGTCCGCCATTATGAACGGATCCGGGCGGTATGTCCCGGTAGATACGGATGGAGCCTTTTCCTTCACTGAAGCAGTGTCCGGTACATCGGATACTTCAGGAGTCTCATCGCCGCTTACTGAAAGGACCGGAGATACGCTGCCAAGCGTCTCGACCGCCTCGCGCACTGCCCTGTATACAGCCCTGGTCACAGCGCGCTCGTTTGTGAACCTGACTTCGGTCTTGGCGGGATGGACGTTGACGTCCACTGAGTCAAGAGGGACGGTCACGGAAATGACGAACGAGGGGAATTTCCCCTGCATGATGAATCCTTTGTATGCCTCCTCGGCAGCAGCCTGGATCGCCCTGTTTCTGATGAATCTTCCGTTGACGGAGATGTGCTGCAGGCTTCTGCTCGCCCTGGACTGTGACGGAGAGGCTGCGAATCCGGAGACGGTCACGTTCTCTTCCGACGTGACCGAGATCTCCTTCATTGACGAGGCAACTTCCCGTGGATAAAGGTCGAAGATCGCTGAATAAAGACCCTGTCCTGTGGTACGGACCGTGAGCTTGCCTTCTCTCACGAGCCTGAAGGACACATCCGGTTCGGAGAGCGCCATGTGCCATATAAGCTGCTCGCATGCGTTGCCCTCCGCGACGTCCTTCTTGAGGAACTTCATCCTCGCGGGAGTGTTGTAAAAGATATCGGAGACCATGATGCTCGTCCCGTTGGGAGTGCCGCACTCCTCCAGAGATATCTCCCTGCCTCCCTCGATCACATATCTGTATCCTGAAAAGCTGTCGGGAGTCTTAGTGGTCAGTCTCACTCTGGAAACGGCAGCGATCGCTGCCAGCGCTTCTCCCCTGAATCCGAGCGTTCCTATTGCGTTAAGATCATCTGCGGTGCTTATCTTGCTGGTCGCGTGCCTCATGAAGGCAACACGGATGTCCTCCTTCTCAAAGCCCCTCCCGTTGTCGGTAACGGAGATCGAGGAGAGTCCGTTCCCGCGCAGTTCGATATCTATCCTGTCAGCGCCTGCGTCGAGGGAATTCTCCACCAGTTCCTTCACAACGGAAGCAGGACGCTCGACGACCTCTCCGGCTGAGATCAGTTCCCTGACTCGGTCGTCAAGAACGTGTACGTAGCCCATACTCACTCCTTTTTCTTCTTCGCAGACTTAATAAGCCTGTCGAGGACGCCCATCGCTTCAAGAGGCGTTATCGCCTCGATATGCATTCTGGACAGTTCCTCCTCGATCTCGCTGACGCTGTCCCTGCTAGTAGTGATGACCCTTCGCTCGATCCTGTCCGGATTCTTCTCCTCCAGAGAAGTGAGGATCTCCTTTGCCCGGACCGTGACAGCGGAAGGAACTCCCGCAAGAGTCGCTACCTCTATACCGTAACTGTCATCCGCAGGTCCTTCCACGATCCTCCTGAGGAACGTGATGGTGTCACCTCGCTTTTTGGCAGCGATATTGTAGTTCCTGATATTCGGAAAATCCGCATCCATGTCAGTCAGTTCATGGTAGTGGGTCGCGAACATGGTCTTGCATCCTATTCCGTTCTCGGAGCATATATACTCGATCACGCTTCTCGCGATGCTCATCCCGTCAAAGGTGGATGTTCCCCTGCCTATCTCATCCAGGATCACAAGGCTCCTGGGCGTGGCGTTCTCCAGTATCTCTGCGACCTCCTTCATCTCCACCATGAACGTGGAGTCTCCGGAGAACAGATCGTCGCTGGCTCCCACTCTGGTGAAGATCGAATCCACCACTCCTATCCTCGCCGATGAGGCCGGCACGAAGGAGCCGATCTGAGCCAGGATCGTGATGAGCGCCACCTGACGCATGTAAGTGGATTTTCCCGCCATATTGGGTCCGGTTATGAGGTTGACAAGATTGCTCCTGCAATCGAGGAGCGTGTCGTTCGGGACGAACATCTCATCCCTCAGCACCAGTTCCACGACAGGATGCCTTCCCGACGTGATCCTGATCACATCGCCGTCATCCACTTCAGGCCTGCAGTAGCCGTTGTCCCGAGCCAGCTCTCCCAGCGCGCACAGCACGTCTGTGTAAGCTACGGCATAAGACGTATCCTGGACGCGCTGCAGATTGTCGGTAAGCTTCCGGCACAGCCGGTCGTAATGATCCCTCTCGAGAAGGTCCAGCCGCTCTCCGGCTGACAGAATCCTGTTCTCGAGATCCTTAAGTTCTTCTGTGATGTATCTCTCACCCGTAGTGAGCGTCTGTTTCCTGACAAAGTAGTCCGGCACGGAGTCTATATTGGACTTCGATACCTCGAAGTAGTATCCGAATACCCTGTTATATCCGACCCTCAGGTTCTTGATCCCGGTCTTTTCCTTTGTGGACTGCTCGAGCTTGGCCAGATATGATTTCGAGTCGTGCAGCAGCTCCCTGAGCTCGTCTATCTCGGGATCTCTGCCGGCACGAATGTAGCCCCCGTCCTTGAGCAGAGCAGGGGGATCATCGGCTATCGTGGAGTTGATCTCCTCCTTGAGATCGTCCAGCGTATCGACGGAAGCGGCAAGTCTGCGCAGCAGCTTTGTCCTGAAAGAGGCCGAAAGCGCCTTGATCTCGCCAAGCCTGACACAGGTCGCAGAGAAAGCTATCAGATCTCTGGGAGTGCACTTTCCGTACATGATGCGGGTCATGAGCCTCTCGAGGTCGAACACTCCCTTAAGGCTGTCGGAGAGCTGCCCGCACAGCACTGAATTGTTATAGAACTCCTCCACGGCATCCAGCCGGAGGTTTATCTGCTCCGGACTGAGCAGAGGCTTTTCCAGGAACGTCCTGAGCAGCCTCTTTCCCATCGAAGTGGATGTACGATCGACTGCCCAGAGGAGGCTTCCTCTGCGCTCGCCGGATCTCATCGTCTCTGTTATCTCAAGGTTCCTGCGGCAGCTGTCCGGCAGGAGCATGTAATCCCTGGAGCTGAAAAAATCAGCAGAGCAGAGCCTTTTCAGTCCGGAGAACTGTGTCTCCCCGATATACCTGATCAGCGCTCCTGCAGCTGAAACGGCCTTCCTGTGCTTCGTGATCCCCAGCGCCGAAACGGTCTCGCGGGCAAACTGCTCCGTCACGATATCCCGGCCGGACGAGTAGTCGAAATATGCCGGCGACAGTCTCTGGAACGAGACTCCGTTCTTCTCAAAGAAGCGGGCAGTTTCCTCGTCTGAAGGCAGATCGTCATTACTCAGGACTTCCCTCGGCAGATACCTCGACAGTTCGAGAAGCATATCGCGCCGGTCACCTTCTCCTTCTGTCATGTGAAGTTCACCGGTCGATATGTCTGCAAACGCGGCTCCGTATCCCTCGCCGTCGGCAAACACTGCCGCGGCGTAGTTGTTCTTCGATTCCTCCAGCACCTCTGTATCGGTCAGTGTCCCTGGAGTGACGATCCTGACGATGTCCCTCTTTACCAATCCCTTTGCCTTTGCGGGATCCTCCATCTGTTCGCAGATGACGACCTTATATCCCTTTTCGACAAGGCGTGACACATACCCGTCCACTGCGTGATACGGTACTCCGCACATCGGCGCTCTCTCCGGAAGACCGCAGTCTCTTCCTGTAAGAACAAGTTCAAGTTCCCTGGAGGCGGTGACGGCATCGTCAAAGAACAGCTCGTAGAAATCTCCGAGTCTGTACATGAGGAGCTTGTCCGGATGCTGTTTTTTGACCTCGATATACTGTCTCATCATGGGAGACAGCTGAGCAGTCACCTCAGGAAACGCCATTTCAGTCTTCCGTTCCTTTATAGATAGATCTCTGATGATGTATCAGCCGCAGCTGCTGCAGGAACTGCAGTCTCCGCTGCACCCTCCTATGACTTCCTCGACTGTGAAGGGATCCTTTCCGTTGATGGACGCGGCGAGAATCTGATAGATGTAGTTGAGTTCCCTCTCCATATAGTCCTTGTTGACTATGTAGTAGCGCATGTTCTCGTTGGACATGATGCCGTTATACGCTTCGTTTACATCGGCGGTGAAGTCAGCGATTTTCTCGGTATCTCTTTCCGTTTCCTTCATGGCCCTTTCGAGATTCATCTGGGCGATGTTGAAGGTCGAGATGAGCGCCTGGAGCGAGTCATCCGCATCGTTCCTTTCGCGGGCCTCCTTAAAATCCTGATACTCAGGGCTCTTCTGTATCTCGGCGCCGAGTTCACGCGCCAGCTGGATGATCCTGTTGTTCTCAAACATTGTTATTCTGCCTTTCCGTATAATCTTCTGTTTATGTAATCAGTGATGGTAATGTCGCAGAACTCATTCAATTCAGCGCTGCCTTTCACTGTCACTTCCGCGTTGTTGTTGATCCTGCACTCGAAGGTGCCGTCTTCCAGGAATCCGGTACAGATGCCTCTCTGTCGTGTTCCTATGAGCCCGAGCTCAAGTTTCTCCGTCACTTGCCTCTGTATCTCGTTGAGTGCATTGAGACGCTGAGCCTTGACGCTGTGAGGCGTGTCATCCGGCATCTTGGCGGCGGGAGTCCCCTCTCTCTTTGAGTAAATGAAGCTGAAGATCGCGTAATAGTTCGCCTCTTCTATTAGCGAGCAGGTCTGCAGGTAATCCTCTTTCGTCTCCCCCGGGAACCCGACGATGATGTCGGAAGTGAAGTACACGTCCGGGATCACGCTCCTGGCGTATCTGATGAGCTCCATATACTGCTCCCTGGTATAGTTGCGGTTCATAAGCTTCAGTATCCTGTCGGAACCGGACTGCACCGGGAGGTGTATGTGCCTGCTTATCTTGCTGCATTCTGCGATGGTGTCGAACAGTTTCTTTGACGCGTTCTTGGGATGGCTGGTCATGAACCTGATCACAAAGTCGCCATCCACATCGTTGAGCATCCGCAGCAGATCGGGAAAATCCACGCCGTATCCGGAGTTGTTGCCGTAGGAGTTGACGTTCTGTCCAAGAAGCATTATGTCCTTGCAACCGGCTTCCACGCACTCGCGGAACTCCTTTATGACATCCTCGGGGCGTCTGCTGCGTTCTCTGCCTCTGACGAGCGGTACCACGCAGTAACTGCAGAAGTTGTTGCAGCCGTACATGATCGGCAGATATGCCCTGCATCTTTCCATGTCCCTGACGGCGGGGATCCCCTCGTTTAGGGTGTATTCGCTGCATTCCGGATCCAGCAGGCGCTTTCCGGTCTTCAGGAATCCGGAGAGCCTGTCCGGGAGTTCCGAGATATTGTTCGTATTGAAGATGATATCCACATAGGGATAGCTCTTCTTTATGCTGTCCGCTATATGGGGCTGCTGCACCATGCACCCGCCCATGATCACTATCACCTCGGGGCGTTCTGCCTTGACCGCCTTCATGGCCCCGATGTTGCCGAACACTCTGTCCTCCGCGTGACCGCGGACCGCGCATGTGTTGAAGATCACTATGTCCGCCGCAGCCGGGTCATCGCACACCGCGCAGCCCAGCTCTTCCATGAGTCCTCTGATCTTTTCGGAGTCGGCGACGTTCTGCTGGCATCCGTATGTGCGGATGAACAGTGCGGGCTCATGCCCGAAACGTTCCGTCAACTGTATTGAAAGGTCGGTATTGCTCATTTTTCTTTAAGCACTTTCTTAAGATACTCACCGGTGAATGATGCTTCGGACTGCGATACGTCTTCCGGCGTGCCCTCCGCGATGAGATAGCCTCCGCTGTCTCCGCCTTCCGGCCCCAGATCGATGACCCAGTCAGCTGATTTTATCATATCGAGGTTATGCTCGATCACTATCACCGTGTTGCCCGCGTCCACGAGCTTATTCAGCACATCGATGAGCATATGCACGTCCGCCGTGTGAAGGCCGGTGGTAGGCTCATCCAGGATATACACGGTCCTGCCCGTGCTGACCTTGGAAAGCTCGTTGGCCAGTTTCACTCTCTGTGCCTCTCCTCCGGACAGAGTGGTGGATGACTGCCCGAGCTTGATGTATCCGAGTCCCACGTCCTTCAGTGTCTGGAGCTTTCTGGTTATCTTCGGGTGTGTCTTGAAGAACGAGAGAGCCTCGTCCACGGTCATTTCAAGGACGTCGTAAATGCTCTTTCCCTTATACTTTACCTCAAGCGTCTCCCTGTTGTATCTCTTGCCCTTGCAGACATCGCACGGTACGAAGACGTCCGGAAGGAAATGCATCTCGATCTTTATCATCCCGTCGCCTTCGCAGGCTTCGCAGCGGCCGCCCTTGACGTTGAACGAGAACCTGCCGGGTCCGTACCCGCGCAGCTTGGCTTCCGCAGTAGACGCGAAAACGTCTCTGATAAGGTTGAAAAGCCCTATATACGTTGCAGGGTTGGATCTGGGCGTGCGTCCTATCGGCGACTGATCGATTCCGATGCACTTGTCGACATACTCGAGACCTTCCACCGAGGAGAACCTGCCCGGTATCTCCCTTGCCCTGTTCAGTTCCACATTCAGCTTCTTGAATACTATGTCATTGAGCAGAGATGATTTCCCGGAACCCGACACACCCGTTATGCAGATCAGCTTCTCCAGCGGGAACGAGACATCCAGATCCTTGAGATTGTTCTGGCGGCACCCTCTGAAGGTCAGGACTTTTCCGCTTCCCTGCCGGCGTGTTTCCGGTACCTCGATCTTTCTTTTTCCCGACAGATACTGTCCGGTCAGCGAGTCGGGACATTTCATCAGTCCCTCGACGTCTCCCTGATACAGTATCCGGCCGCCGTTTACTCCCGCGAGCGGCCCTATGTCGATGACATAGTCCGCGCTCCGGATAGTCTCCTCGTCATGCTCGACCACTATCACGGTATTTCCAAGATCGCGGAGATTCTTGAGCGCATCGATCAGTTTCCTGTTGTCCCTCTGATGAAGTCCAATGGAAGGCTCATCCAGGATATAGAGGACGCCCATCAGCGACGATCCGATCTGCGTTGCAAGCCTGATGCGCTGGCTCTCTCCTCCCGACAGTGTCATGCTGGCGCGAGAGAGCGTCAGATATCCCAGTCCGACATTGGACAGGAACCTCAGCCTCTGCTTGATCTCCTTGATGACGTTTCCCGCGATGTACTGCTCCCTCTCGGTCAGGTCTATGCCGTCGAAGAATTCAAGCAGCCCTGTGACCGACATGTCACACAGTTCCATGATGTTCTTTCCCGCGACCGTCACAGCGAGGCTTGCAGGCTTAAGGCGGTGTCCGTGGCAGTCAGGGCACTCCACCGCGCTCATCAGTGCGGATATCTCTTCCTTTGCCCAGTCACTGTTCGTCTCTGCAAAGCGCCTCTCAAGGTTGGTGATGATGCCCTCGAAGGCAGACTTGTATGTCGAGGATCCGAAAGCGTTGGACCTGGAGAACTGGACCAGTTTCCCGTCAGTGCCGTAAAAAAGTATGTCCTTCACGCTTTCGTCCAGATCCCGGAACGGCGTGTCCAGCGAAAACCCGTAGTGAGCGGCGAGTCCCTCGTAGTACATCTGGCTCATGGATCCGTCAGAGAATCCCCACCCGGATGCCTTTATCGCCCCGCCGCGTATCGACAGCGACTGGTCCGGGACGATCAGGTCGGGATTGACATGCATGAACGTGCCGAGTCCCGTGCATTTCTCGCAGGCCCCGAACGGGTTGTTGAATGAGAACATGCGCGGAGAGAGGTCTTCCACGCTTATCCCGTGTTCGGGGCAGGCATAGCTCTGCGAGAAGAGCATGTCCTCCATGCCCTCGGCTGTCACGATCACGAGGGAGCCCGACAGCGCGAGCGCTGTCTCCATGGAATCGGATATCCTTCCGGCAGAATCGTCCCTCTTGACTATCCTGTCCACGACTATCTCTATATTGTGTTTCCTGTTCTTGTCTATCCTTATCTCATCGTCGAGATCGTAGACGGTCCCGTCGACGCGCACCCTGGCATATCCGTTCTTGCGCGCTGATTCCAGTTCCTTCTGATATGTGCCTTTCCTGCCCCTTACGATGGGAGCCAGTATCTGAAGTCTTGCCCCGTCCTCCAGCAACATCACCGAGTCCACCATCTGGTCTATAGTCTGCTGCTTTATCTCCCTCCCGCACACCGGGCAGTGAGGGATACCGATATTCGCATACAGCAGCCTCATGTAGTCGTAGACCTCGGTCACTGTGCCAACGGTAGATCTCGGGTTCTTCGATGTGGTCTTCTGATCGATCGAGATCGCCGGGGACAGCCCCTCTATGGAGTCGACGTCAGGCTTGTCCATCTGCCCAAGGAACTGGCGAGCATAGCTTGACAGGCTCTCCATATACCTGCGCTGACCGTCCGAAAAAATGGTATCGAACGCAAGGGAAGACTTGCCGGAGCCCGACAGACCGGTAAGCACCACCAGCCTGTCTCTCGGTATGTCGACATCTATGTTCTTGAGGTTGTGTTCGCGCGCACCGCGCACCGAGATGTATTCCGATGACAATTCAAAGTCCCTTTCTCAGTTCTTCTATCTTATCTCTGAGCTCAGCCGCATATTCGAACTCCAGGAGCTGCGCGGCATGTTTCATGTCTTTCTGCATCTGCTCGATCATCGCGAGCTTTTCCTTCCTTGAGAGCTTCTTCCCGGAGGTGTCACGCACTTCCTTAGAGCTTATCTCCAGCACGTCCCTGACATCTTTTTCTATGCTTCTGGGGATTATTCCGTGCGCCTCATTGTATGCGGTCTGCAGCTCGCGCCTTCTCTGCGTTTCTGTGATCGCTCTCTCCATGGAAGGAGTGACCGAATCGGCGTACATGATCACCTTTCCCTCGACGTTCCTAGCGGCTCGCCCTATAGTCTGCACCAGCGACGTCTCGCTCCTCAGGAATCCCTCCTGATCCGCGTCCAGGATGGCGACCAGAGACACCTCCGGAAGGTCGAGTCCCTCCCTGAGCAGGTTGATGCCGACAAGCACGTCGAACTCCCCCAGTCTCAGATCCCTGATGATCTCCATGCGCTCGATCGTATCTATATCGTAATGCATGTATCTGACTCTCACTCCCCTGTCCGTGAGATATGAGGTCAGATCCTCCGCCATGCGTTTCGTCAGTGTCGTGACCAGCACTCTCTCCTTTTTCCCGACCCTGATATTGATCTCGGAGAGGAGGTCATCTATCTGTCCCTCCGTCGGCCTTACCGAGACCTCCGGATCCACCAGGCCGGTCGGCCTGATGATCTGCTCAACTACCTGCGTCGAGTTCTCTCTCTCGTATTCACCCGGAGTGGCGCTTGTGAATATCACCTGATTTATGTGATTCAGTATCTCTTCGAACCTGAGCGGTCTGTTGTCGAATGCGGAAGGAAGCCGGAAACCGTAGTCCACAAGGTTCTTCTTTCTTGAATAGTCTCCGCCGTACATTCCGTGGAGCTGAGGAAGACTGACATGCGATTCGTCTATGAACATGAGATAATCGTCAGGGAAATAGCTCAGGAGCGTTGAAGGCTCGCTCCCCGGAGCCCTGCCGGACAGAACTCTCGAATAGTTCTCGACGCCCTTGCAGGTACCGACCTCGGTGATCATCTCTATGTCCGCCATGGTCCTCTGCGCGATTCGCTGTGCCTCAATCAGCTTTCCCTGTGACTTAAACCACGCGACGCGTTCGTCCATCTCTTCCCTGAGCTCGTCGAGCTTTTCCAGGAGCGTGTCCCTGGGAATGACATAATGCGAAGCCGGAAAGATAGCAACATGCTCAAGGCTGAGCGTTTTGGCTCCGGTGACTGTGCTTATCTCAGAGATCCTGTCTATCTCATCACCGAAGAACTCTATGCGTATGGCTTTGTCGTTGCTGTATACGGGGAAGACCTCGACCACATCTCCCCTGACCCGGAACCGGTTTCTGTCGAAACCCACGTCATTCCTCTCATACTGCAGCTCCACGAGCTTCCTGAGCAGATCGTCACGCTCGTATCTCATGCCGGGCCGCAGCGAGATGACGGATTTCCTGTAGTCTATCGGGTTACCGAGGGAATAGATGCAGGAGACGGAAGCGACTATCAGCACGTCATCTCTTTCCGAGAGAGCAGCGGTCGCGGAATGTCTCATGCGGTCTATCTCATCGTTGATCGCGCTGTCTTTTTCAATGTATGTGTCTGTGTTCGGGATGTATGCCTCAGGCTGGTAGTAATCGTAATACGACACGAAGTACTCTACCCGGTTTTCCGGAAAGAATTCGCGGAATTCCGAGCAGAGCTGAGCTGCAAGTGTCTTGTTGTGAGCCAGCACCAGAGTCGGTCTGTTGACGTTGGCTATGATGTTGGCCATCGTGAAGGTCTTGCCGGAGCCGGTGACCCCTTTGAGGGTCTGCATCCTGTCACCTCTGAGCACTCCTTCGGTGAGGGCGGCGATGGCCTCCGGCTGATCTCCGGTCGCCTGGAACTTGGAGACCAAGTGAAACTTTTCGCCTGACATAAGCTATCCCGGTCTGTTATCTGTGGAAAAAAGCACACACATCCGGTGTGTGCTTCTGTCTTTACCTGAAGACCTATGTCATTATATACTAATTACCTGCAAGCCGCAATTTGGACAAGCCGTTTGCAGGCTGTCTTATGCGGTACTGTCTGCTCAGTCATGACACTGCCAGAACTGCCGGGAAAGGAGCTGTCCGGATGCGTGAATATGTGATCGATCAGCGGAACAGCGGGATGCGTCTGTCCCGGTTCGTGGAAAAGACTGCGCCTTCCCTGCCCCGCAGCGGCATGTACAAGGCATTCAGGACCAGGCGCATCAAACTGAACGGGAAAAGATGCCGTCCGGATGACAGGCTCGCAGAAGGAGACACTGTCCAGCTCTGGATAGATGAATCAAGTTTCAAAGGTGCTGCACTTCCTGACTTTATGAGAGCCTCATCACAGCTCGATGTCATATACGAGGACAACCGAGTCGCAGTCCTGTTCAAGCCGAAAGGCCTCCAGTCACATCCATCTGCCGGTGAATACAGCGATAACCTTGTTGCCAGGTTCCTGAGGCATCTCTATGAAAGAGGAGAGTACGATCCCTCTTCAGGCGGATCTTCTCCGGCCCTATGCAACAGGCTGGACCGCAACACGGAAGGTCTGGTGCTTGCCGGGAAGGATCACGAGTCGGTAAGCGAACTGAACAAGCTGATAAGAAACGGGCTTATCAGGAAAAGCTATCTCGCCGTGACTGTATCCAGACCTCCTAAAGACGGGATCTATGAGGCTTATCTCCTCAAGGACGAGAAAAAGAATATGGTCAGGGTCCGTCCGGACGCAGCCGACGGCTGGCAGAAGATCGTGACCGAGTTCAGGACCCTGTCTGAAAACGGAAATCTGTGGCTTGTGGAATGCGTGCTGCACACCGGCAGGACCCACCAGATAAGAGCTCACCTCTCTTTTCTCGGATCGCCTATACTCGGAGACACCAAATACGGAAACGAGGAATCCAACCGAAAGTACACTGCAAAAAGACAGTATCTCACAGCCTACAGCCTTGAGATCCCTAAGACGGATTGTGAGGCGCTCAGCGGGATCTCAGGCAGGAGATTCGAGTTGGAAGATATCCCGTTTGCCGAGATGTTCAGAAATTAAATTGAGGCCTGACGTTTTGTCAGACCTCTTTTTTCTTATGTCCGGCTGTCACAGCAGCGCTTTGAGATTGTTATATGCCTTCACCGCCAGACCGATATCCGTCAGGCCGGTCTCCTTGTCGACGATAGAGGAATAGATATGCACCATGATCCTCTCAACTCCGGCATTGAGGCAGACCTTTGCGATGTCGGTGACGTTGTCCGCATCGATCCCGCCTGTAGGTTCGATGACGGGGATGCCGAATTCCGCGCATCCCTCGGCGAGCGCTTTGAGCTCTTCGAGGTGCTGAAGACCGTGCATGTTGAAGAACTTTACCGAGATGAGCCCGACGTCCTTCATCATGCAAAGCGCAGTCTCTATATCCACGATACCCTTCTTATGGGAGTCGCTCACGCAGCCGGTGGAGATCTGGACCTTTCCGACCTCTCCTGTCGGATAGATCATGCAGTTGGACATGGTGTCCTCGCATCCGCTGGCCTTGAGAAGGCCTGCGGCATACATTGCTTCAGTAAATGACTGGTTGACATGTCCGGGGTTGGTCAGAGCTGCTACTTTGGCGGCTCTTGCTGCCATGGTGGGATCTCCGCCGCCCATACCCACCGAGACGTTGGGCAGTTTCGTCAGATACTCGCGTACCTTTTCCGCACAGGCTTCAACGGTGGGGAAATCCTTGGACAGGACACCTACCAGGGCATTCCCGTCAAGAGCTTCCACCACTTCCACCGCATTGTCCAGATCCTTTGCAAGAAGGTTGATGGCAAACTTGTCCTTATAAAAACTGATCCTGTTGTAATTCAATTCTGTCCTCCGTTCACTCCGCGATCTCCCTGATGCGCTGCACTATCAGTTCAGCGTCACCCGGAAGCATAGTTCTCGGATCGATCAGGATCGTTCCGCTGTCAACGAAATGATTCCTCGTGTAGATCATTGGATTGCCGGACTGAAGCTGCTGCACTATCTCCTTGGCTGTGTACCTGCATTTCCCGGGCACAACATCCAGCTTAGCGCGGTATATCTTCCTTCCGGCATCATCGGCTTTTATGCTCATGCTGACGGACTCCAGACCGCTTAAACCTTCAATAAGGGATTCAACGATCTCTCTCTGCCTGAGCGCCTCTTTCTCCTCGTCCCTGCTGTCGTAAAGCTCGACGGCCTTGACGATGCCCATCATGCAGTCCTTGCCGATCTTAGCTGCTCTCCCTACGCCTTTGTACTGTTTCTTGCACTTGGCGATGTATTCCTTCTTTCCGGTAATGAACCCGGATGTCGGCCCTTCCACGGCTTTTGCTCCGCTGTAGATGACCATGTCCGCTCCGGCGGCGACATACCTGCGCAGATCTTCCTCCGCAGCAGCGTCGACTATAATGGGGAGCCCGTGGGAATGCGCTATCCCGATCATCTCTTCCAGAGATATGGTGCTCTCCTGCTGGACATGATGGGATTTTACGAAGAAGAGTGCAGCTGTGCGGTCTGTTATCGCAGATTCGATATGTCCGGCAGATGTTGAATTGACCTGTCCCGCTTCGACGGGAACTCCGCCGCCTAGACGGATCATCTGTTCCACCGGAACACCGTAGTTGACTGCGTGTCCCTTCTGGAGAACGATCTCATTCCTGAGGCCCGTGCTGTCAGGCATCCTCTCTATGAGACCGATATCGTCACCGGCAATGCATGCAGCGACAGAGATCATGATCCCGCCGGACGCACTGTTGGTCACGCAGGTATCTTCCGCACCGGTGTGGGGGGAGATAAGCTCCCCCACACGGTCGATCAGTTCGTCGATCACTACGAACTGCTGTCCTGCCTTTGCAACAGCCTCTGCGACCTCATCGCTGATCGTGGATACGCCCAGCGCGGTCATGTGACCGCTGGCGTTGACCACTCTGCGCAGACCGATGTCTTCATAGACAGTTGACATTTTTTATCCTTCCGAGATCTTTATTTGGGGAAGATCATCGCGAGGATGATCGCTCCGAGGATCGTTCCTCCTACCATCGGCTTCTCAAGCTTCAGGAAGATGTAGGATCCGATGATAGCACCGATTCCCGCGGGGATCGAATAGCTTACGGCGCTGAGGATGATCAGCGGGGCGAGCCAGCGACCGGCTGCGTTTCCGGCGCCCATCATGATGCCGGTTCCGCCTGCTGCCATGCCTTCAGGCATCGTGGCTTTAACTCCGATGATAACGAATCCGATGATCAGGCCCAAGACCGCTCCGGTGAGCAGCGCGAGCGGGAAACTGTCGACGACGATATCGGCACCTACCGACTTGGCAAGGGACACCATACCGGTGCCGATACCTGTCATGATGGAGCCGCCGATGTCAAGGATGCCTACCAGCGGGCCTTCCATGACTCTTGCGAGAAGGAATCCGGTGCAGTATCCGATAGGAGTCGCGAAGTCTCCGGTCTCCAGTCCGTTACGGACCATCTCTGCCTGCGCGATCTCATTGAAGAGACCGTAGCCGTATTTAACGAACATGTGTCCGCCTGCGAAAGCAGCAGCGCAAAGCAGTGCAGTCAGGAGGGGGAACGACTTGTTCTTCAAAAGTGTACTTCTGAATTTTTCCATTGTATTACTCCTCCACTCACTATCACTTGATGAACGCGGCAAGGAGCTTTGCCCAGAATCCGCGGCCGATTCCGATCACGATGAACAGAGCGGCAACAACGGCGCACATGATCTTGGCGCTCTTGCTGAATCCCTGCTCTTCGATTGTCTGGCCGATAAGGATACCCAGGACGCATCCGGGAACCGCGTTGCCGAAGATCAGGTGGGCCAGGCCGCCGAGGACGACGCCCCAGATGCCCGTGGTCTTGCCTGCGTCAAGCGCGGCAATGATGAAGATGATCGGCATAACGATGTTGATCAGGTTGTTGGAAGCAGGAGTAAGGATGTCCTTAGCAACTGCGGAGATGGACTCGGGGATGAGGAACGCAAGGGTGTTGAGCAGTGTGACCACTACAGCACCTACGCCGGCTCCGGCGAGCGCCATCTTTGCCGGGTCATACACGGTCTCCTCAAGCTTCTTGTTCTTAAGAAGAAGCAGGCCGGCTGCCCAGTTGGGAATGATGCGGTGGAAAACGTCCTGCGTCATTGCGCCGGCTCCGACCATGCTGCCGGCGGCGTTAAGCAGGAATCCAAGTCCGAATGAGAAGTGGGCCACGGGATCTCCCTGGCACGCGTTCATCTCACCCAGGGTACGGAAGGCGCCCATTGCCTGCACTTCAGGCGCATGGAACATCCTCGCAGCGCCCGCGGCGATCGCGAAGCCGGCAATGGCGCCAATGATGAGTGATTTAAGGATTACTGCAAACATCAGTAAATAACCTCCTCAAAAATGAATGAAAACGATTATTACTCAGCGTCGGATCCGCTGCCGTCAGAACTTACGCTGCTCTCCAGAGGAATGTAGCGCAACTTGACTGTGACCTCGAACTCGACCTGATAGTGCATAGTGGGCTTTGGTTTGAAGAAGCCCACGATCTTCTCGACGGTGTCCTGCTCATGTTCGCTGAGTATGTCCACCGCCAGAGGCTCCATATAGATCAGGAGCCCCGATCCGTTCAGAGAGGCATATACCTTGCTCTGAAGACCGGCGAAAGCCTTTCCGAAAGCTTCAGTCTTGTTCTTTCCGTATGCTTCCAGCTTAAAGGTCTTCACTTCTTCGATCAGGCATGAAGCCATGGGACCAGTTCTGATTCCTCCTTTCTTCAGCGTTTATTCTTCATCAGGCTGTCCGTGGATGCTGTACCAGGTCTCGGTGATCCTGCGTCCGAGCTCCTCCACGTCCATAAACCCGAAGCCGAGCACTTCTACGCCGTCCTTCACGGCAGTCACTCCCTCGTCGATGGAGCGCATGCCGTAGCGGCATGAATACTTGTACTTGTTGGCAGCCATAAGGGCTCCCGCCCCGCCGCTTCCGCAGAAACTGATGCCCAGATCAGCTTCCTTTTCCTTCATCACGTCACCGAGTTTCATATCAGCAGCCATTCCGGGAATGGTATACGCGATCCCTCCGGCTGCCTCGACTCCTGCTGCGACCTTCTGGCCTTTTCCGAGCCTGTCTCCGATAACGATGACTACTTTCTTTCCCATTGTCTGTTTCCTTTCATTTCTTTATTTCTATTGGATCGATCTTTTGTTAAACGCCTATTCCCATTGCGGTCTGGACGTGTATCGCGACCAGCACCCTCTCCGCAGCATCAGGGCTCGGATACCATCTCTCGAACAGCTTCATCATCCCGTCGGTTATCTCCAGCGCACCGGGATCCATCTGATCCAGCAGGTCGTCCATCCCGTCGAGATGCTCGTCATCGCGGAGGCGGCCCATCATGGCAATGAGATGATTCAGGAACGGAGAGAGCCTCTCCCCTTCCATCTTCACGCCGCGTTCCTCCAGGTACCGGAGGGAAGCGCCGGCCATGTATTCTGTCTCCCCCATGTAATCGGGATCCGCGCCGATCGCCCTGTACAGCTTGCGGAACTCGCACTCAGAGTCCATCTCCACCGAACCGCCTACAACAGCACAGACAGGGACTATCATGCTGTCTCCGCTGACAGTGTTCCTGTTCGCGTCAGTGAATGTATACTCACCTTTCTCTATCCTGAACACCGTAATGTCTCCGGTGTATCCTTCCCTGATGCTTCCGAGTCCCTCCAGCGAAAGGTACTCGGCAGGTTTTGATGTGACTTTGTCCACGACCTCTTCCAGAGTATACCCGAGCGCCATGAATTTGCTCATGGTCTCCGGAAGGCTCTTTACGGGCTTATGGAAGGAACTCGTATGCAGATCCGTGCTGATGGTATCCGGATAGAATCCGAGCTCTCTGGCAAGTTTTCCGGTATTTATATTAAAGCTGTCTTTTCCATGTCCGATATCGAATACGACTCCGCGCTGCCTGGCGCGCTCGGTGAACTCGGGAATTCTCCGGTTCTCTATGTCCAGAAGGTTGTTGTCCTTTCCATGGAACGCATGTGTGATTATGTCGCCTTTGTCCATCAGATCGGCGACTTCCTCTATCCTGGGCGGCATGTGCCCTATGTGAACGAGGAGAGGCAGACCGACGGCGCGCGCGAGCTCCTTTCCTGCTGCAATGGACGTTATACCGAGCTGTCCCACACAGGAATTGCTCGCTCTGGCCTTGATGGCGACCACGATGTCCCTGTTCTTCTCGTATGCATCTATGCCGGTCTTCAGGTCATATTTGGAAGGATCGTCAGCTTCAGGCGGATCTTTGAGCCCGTCGGTCGCATAGTGCATTGCGGAGAGGACACGTGTCCTTGATCTGTCCACGCTCTCCTTCCTGAAGACATCCATCGTCGCGGGTCCTGCAGTGCCTGCATCGATGACAGTGGTCACTCCCTGTGTAACTCCGATCATATCAGCGGGAAGTCCCAGTCTGTAACCGCCCAGCGTCCCTTCCACGTCAAACACATGAGTATGTATGTCTATGAATCCGGGCGCCACATACTCGCCTTCCAGTTCCACTGTGCGGATGCCGTCGGGGCTATTGAGATCCTTTCCGACCGCAGTTATCCTGCCGTTCTCTATGAGGATATCCAGCTCATCCCCGTGCAGCCCCGAAGACGGATCTATCAGCCGTCCGCCTTTGATCAGCAGATCCCCTGTTCTGTCTCCCATAAAAAGACCTCCGAGTATTTTTAGTGTTGAAAGTGCACACAATTGTCTCAGGAATCGCGCATTTGTTGTTTATTCTGTTAAATAGATGATATCAAAAACATTACGAAGGAACAATATGTAAATTCGACATATGTCTAGCACCAAAATGCGCGTACCTGCCGCAAAGGCCGATACGCGCGTTCTGTTAAGTATCTTATTATCAGAAGAATGACAGCTGCCTCGTTTTCGGAAGGTCTCCCAACGCTCCGTACGAGTCAAGCGTGTCAAGCAGTGACGACGTGACTCCCTCCTCTGCGATGAGATCCTCAGCTGTGGAGAACCCTCCCTTTGAAACTGCTTCGTATATCGCTCTGGCAGCGGACTCCCCGACGCCTTTCAGCACCGAGAACGGTATCCTCAGCGAGTTCCCTTCCTTTTCGAATCTTTTCCAGTGAGACTTCATGAGATCTACCGGGATCATCTCGAATCCGCGGCACTTCATCTCAAGGAGCATCTGCAGGCTGACGAGCTCGTCCTCATCTTTTGCGGTCCTCAAGGAGCGGTCTGCGACTATCTTCTCGACTTCCTTTATCCGTCTCCTTATCCTGTCGGGTTTCGCGAGGATGTTCTCCACATCGGTATCGCATCCCCTGACGGTGAAATAGGCAGCGTAGAAATCAAGAGGTCTGTACAGTTTGAACCACGCCACCTTGACAGCCGATGTAATGTATGCAGCCGCATGCGCCTTGGGGAACATGTACTCTATCTTCCGGCAGGAGTCTATGTACCACTCCGGGACACCGTGCTCCCTCATCACGCTCACCATGTTCTCCGGAAGAGGCGCATGGCGTTTGTTTTTCCTGACGAACTCCATGATCTTGAAAGCGTTGTCCTTATCCACGCCGTAATCGATCAGTTTGAGCATGATCCCGTCTCTTGTGCCGATGACCTCGGAGATAGTGCAGGTCCCGTTTCGGATGAGGTCCTGCGCATTTCCCGCCCACACTCCGGTGCCGTGCGACAGGCCTGAAATCTGGATGAGGTCCGCTATCCCGTTAGGCTTAGCTTCCGTCAGGAGGTTCCTGGAAGTCACGGTCCCCATCTCGGGGATACCGAAAGTGCCCGTAGCGCTTCCTATCTGAGTTTCCGTCACGCCGAGCGGTTCGGGAGAATTGAACAGCCTGAAAACTTCATGGTCCCCGGTCGGCACATCCGCGATGTTCATACCGGAGAAGTATTCCAGATAGTGATAGACCGTCGGGATTTCATGTCCGAGCTCATCCAGCTTCAGAAGCGTATCGTGCAGCGAGTTGAAGTCAAAATGGGTAGTGACGAAATCGCTCTCAGCTTTGTCTGCGGGACGCTGTACCGGTGTGAAGTCGTTGATGTCATAATTGTCCGGTATGACCACCATTCCTCCGGGATGCTGTCCCGTGGATCTCTTGACACCTGTGCACCCGAGTGACAGGCGCCTCAGTTCCGCTTTATTAAGCTGAATGCCGTTATCCTCTGAATACTTCTTGACGAAGCCAAGCGCGTTCTTGTCCTGAAGAGCCATGATCGTACCGGCTTTGAACACATGGTCGCTGCCGAACAGCTCTTCTGTGTACTTGAATATCTTGGACTGGTATTCGGACGAGAAGTTCAGATCTATATCAGGCTGTTTCTCTCCCCTGAACCCAAGAAACGTTTCAAACGGTATATCGTGGCCGTCTCCGACCATATCGGCACCGCAGACCGGACACTTTTTCGGGGGAAGATCAAATCCGTCCGCGGCATCCGAACTGAATTCGAAATGCTTGCATTCCGGACACAGATAGTGTACCGGCAGAGGGTTGACTTCGGATATCCCGAGAAGGAACGCGACATATGAGGACCCGACAGATCCTCTGGATCCGACATGATATCCGTCGCTCTCGGATTTGTCCACCAGTTTCTGCGCTATCAGATAAAGAACCGCATAGTTGTTTCCGCAGATGGAATCCAGCTCTCTCTTTGTCCGGTTCAGAATGAACTCATCGGGATCGTCCCCGTAAAGCTCCCTGATTCGCCCATATGCTCTCTCCGTTATCTGTTCGGCGCTTCCGGGGATGTCCGGTGTGAAAGCTCCGTCCGGGATCGGCTTTATGTCAGGCGAGATCAGCTCAGCGATCGCCGCCGGAGAGGTTATGACCACTTCTCTTGCTTTCTCTTCACCAAGATATGAAAACTCATCCAGCATCTCCCTTGTGTTTCTGAAACACAGCGGAGCCTGTTCATCCGAGTCGGAATAGCCCATCCCGCTCTGGAGTATCCTGCGGTAGATTCCGTCCTCCGGATCAAGGAAATGCACGTCGCCGGTCGCCACGCATGGCTTGCCGTGTCTCTCGGCAAGGTCTGCTATCTTCCTGTTTATATCCCTCAGTTCCTCGTCGCTCTGAAGCCTTCCCTCCCTGACAAGGAACTCGTTGTTCCATGTGGGCTGTATCTCGAAATAGTCGTACTTCTCTGCTATCTCATCCAGTTCTTCCGCAGAACGGTGATCAAGAATGGCCGAGAACACTTCTCCTGCCTGGCAGGCAGAACCTATGAGCAGTCCTTCCCTGTATTTGAGCAGTTCGGAAAGGGGCACTCTCGGCTTTCCGTGGAAGTACTTTATGTTGCTGAGTGATATGAGCGTATACAGGTTCTTGAGACCCGTGAGATCCCTCACCAGAAGGATCATGTGGAAAAGCTTGCCGTGCCTTATGTTCTTGCCGCCCTGCCTCGAGTTGATGTCAGAGAAATTGACAGTGCCTTGGGATTCCAGCATCTCGGTGAGCTTTATGTATATGCGGGCAAGCGCAACGGTATCGTCAACAGCACGGTGGTGATTGAATCTCGGAAGTTTGAAATACTTCGTGAGCGAATCGAGCCTGTGTCTCGCGAGGTCCGGAAGCAGCGTCTGGGAGAGCGCAAGCGTATCCACACAGGGTATCTCAAAAGCTTCCGTCATGCCGTGCCTGCGGCAGGCTGACTTTAGGAAGCTCATATCAAATGAGGCGTTGTGCGCGACAAGGATCCTTCCGCCGACGAACTCGAAGAAGCTTCTAATAGCCTCCTCCTCATTCGGAGCACCCGAGACCATGCTGTCGTTTATCCCGGTTATCTCAGTTATCTTTTCCGGGATGCTCCTTCCGGGATCCACGAAGGTACCGAAAGTCTCGGTTACATCTCCCTCCCTTACGATGCACGCGCCGATCTCGATTATCCGTTCGTTCTCACAGTCCAGTCCCGTGGTCTCCAGATCGAAGCAGACAACTTCAGCCGACAGATCCTGGTCACTGTTTCCGAGCAGTATGTTCGCGCTGTCATCCACATAATACGCCTCGCAGCCGTATATGATCTTGAAATCAGGAACGAGTTCGCGGGCTTTTTTAAGCGCGTCACGAGCTTCGGGAAACGCCTGGACCGAGCCGTGATCCGTTATTGCTACCGCGTGATGACCGAGAGATGCAGCGCGCATCACCGCGCTCTGCGCAGACGGTATGGCGTCCATCTGGCTCATGTTCGTATGCAGGTGGAGCTCTATCCTCTTTTCCGGTTCGTCATCGCGCGGTTTTTTCCTGTGAACGATGATCACGTTGCTAGGCTGGAACATCTGGTCGTGTTCGCGGTCATCATAATACAGCTCTCCCTCCGCTACGATGGTGCATCCGGAGGATATCTTTGAGAGGGAGTCATATTTCCCGGTCGTGTCATAAGTCTTGATATAGACCGAGTCGGTATAGTCGCTGATCAGGATCCTGCGGCTCACCGCTCCGTTTCTGAAGGAACGCGAATCCACTTCAAATACTGTACCCCATATCGTATGCCTGCCGAGAGAACTCAGAGCGCGTTCGATCGGTACGATCGATGAAAGCGACGGTTTCTTGCCAAATACAGGCTCGTAATCGTCATCCTCCAGAGGCAGATACCTGTTGCCCATATCCGACTTGTTGAGCTCGCGGCCTTTTTTGCGCGGCGCGGAAGGCGTTGCCGGCACCTTGTCGGGTACAATACCAGCCGGCTTATCCTCCACCGGAGCTGAAAGATGTTTCTCCGTTTCAACCAGGTCCACGGGATATGAGACCCCGAACATGGAGGAGATCGTCTGGCTGATGCAGGCGGGCATGTTCATCTCTTCCAGGATGGATCTCGTCTTGTTGGGCAGCGTGACAGTGACTCCGTTCCCGTCAAAACTCATGACAGCATTGCGGAAAAAGCCGTTTACCGGTTTCCCGGACAATCTGATGCTTTCGATTATTACGGGAAGAGCTTCCGGACAGAATGCCTCCGGCGGGAACGAGACCTTTACCTCAGTTTCCCTGCCGGGGAATCTGGCCGACAGAGCCTTCTTTGCCTGCGACATGAGATCAGGATCGAACTCGCGCGAAAACAGGACGAGCGAGACTTTCCCGCCATCCCTGCTGACTTCTATCTTCCTGACTTCTGCGTCCGAGGAATAGGATCCGGGGACGACTTTACTCAACAACGCAGCCACTTTCAGTTTCCGCTCATCTGCTTTATCTCATCAAGAAGGACCTGGGCTATGTCGCCGTCGATCTTTCTGACCACTTCTCCCTTTTTGAACAGTATAGCCTCTCCTTTTCCGCCGGCTATCCCTATGTCTGCTTCTCTGGCCTCACCGGGGCCGTTAACGACGCATCCCATCACCGCGACCTTGATGTTGAGGTCACAGTCTTTGAGTCCTTCTTCCACTTTTTTCGCGATGGAAACGAGATCTATCTCGGTCCTTCCGCACGTCGGGCATGAGACGAGCACAGGCCCGAACTGTCTTGTCCCTGCAGCGGAAAGGATGCTCTTAGCTGCATATACTTCGGAAACCGGATCGTCAGTCAGTGATACGCGTATGGTATCGCCGATACCGTCGATCAGCAGGCTTCCGATGCCTATGGATGACTTTACGGTGCCGCTCGAAAGAGTCCCTGCCTCCGTGACTCCGAGGTGCAGCGGATAGTCACATGACTCTGATGCCAGTCTGTATGTCCGCACCATGGTCCTTACATCGGAAGACTTCATTGATATGACCGTGTCGTAAAACTCGCAGTCCTCAATGATATGCACGTGCTTCATAGCGCTCTCGTAAAGCGCTTCCGCGGTCGGTCCGCCGTATTTGTCCAGCAGATCCTTTTCGCAGGATCCGCTGTTGACTCCGACTCTTATCGGGACGGATGCATGCTTGCAGGCAAGAACGACCTCTCTGGCACGTTCAGCCGACCCGATGTTCCCCGGGTTTATCCTGACCTTGTCCACGCCCGCATCAATTGAGGCGAGCGCAAGCCTGTAGTCGAAATGGATATCGGCCACGATCGGGCATTTTACCGCTTTCTTCAGCGCTGGTATGAGCGCTACGGCGTCCATATTAGGGACAGCAGTGCGGATTATCTCGCATCCGGCTTCCTCAAGGCGGACAGCCTGCCTGACATTGCCCTCTATATCGCTGTTGTGCACGTTCAGCATCGACTGGATGCTTACCGGATTTCCTCCTCCGATCAGGATGTTTCCGACTTTAACTGTACGTGTCATTTTTTGAAAAGCCTCGCCAGATCATTGTATGTTGCAAACACCATAAGTCCGATCAGAAGCACGAATCCCGCGACGTTTATCGCTATCTCCCACTTCTTATTGAGTCTATTCTTAGTTACAGCCTCCACGAACAGGACAAGCAGTCTGCCGCCGTCCAGAGCCGGGATCGGAAGGAGATTCATGACTCCGAGGTCGATCGAGATATAGGAAAGGATATTGAGCAGCGGTCTGATCCCGCTGCCTGCAGCATCCCCGATCACGGTGACTATACCGACCGGTCCTGATATGCTGTTTGCCGGGACTGTTCCGGTCAGCACCTGAATGACTGATTTTATTATCATTCTGGTCGTAGAGACAGCCTGCAGGAACGTGTATTTCAGGACCGTCCCCACTGTCTTTTCCACGCCGTATACGGCAAAGTCCAGTTCTATTACGTTTATATTATTCTCTTCGTCTCTCTGCGTCTTGAAGGTGACGCCGTCGAGCCTGACTTTCTCCCCGTCACGAATGACGACCATATCTGCCTTGCCGTCTTCCGCATACATCATTTCGTAGAAGATATCTTCCGCTACGAACACGTGGCTCCCGTTGACCTGTACTATCTTGTCTCCGATCCTGAGTCCGGTAGCCTCTGTCGAGGAACCGTCATAGAACTTGGCGACGGTCCTGGACGCAATGGACCCGCCCGTCGCGGTAAGTATTCCGAGGACAAGGAATCCCAGGACGAGGTTCATTACTGCACCGGCAACGGTGATGGCGATCCTCTTCCATACCGACGCATTGGTGAATGAACCCTCATCGTCGCTCTCCTCATCCTCGCCCTCCATCGAGCAGTAGCCGCCTATCGGAAGCAGCCGGATGCTGTACTGCGTGTCGCCCTTCTGCCTCGAAAAGAGCAGAGGTCCCATCCCTATTGAGAACTCATTGACCTTCACCCCGGACTTTTTGGCGGTGACAAAGTGTCCCAGCTCATGGATGAAGATAACAAGGCCGAAAACGAATATTGATGCGATTATCGTGATAAAGGTTTTCATTGTATCTCCGATCAGTGTCTACCGGCCGTTTCCAGGGTCTTTGCCCTGTTCTCGGCATCACACTGCAATATATCATCAAGCGTGAACGATCTCACATCGGGAGTCTTTGCAACTGCGTCCGAGACAAGATCTCCGATATCCAGAAATCCAATCCTGCCGTCCAGGAACAGCTGCACGGCGATCTCATTGGCGGCATTAGCGGCAGTCGGCGCAAGTCCTCCTTTTGCGGCAGCGGCTATTCCTGCGGAAAGACAGGTGAATGTATCCATGTCAGGGCGCTCAAATGTCAGCTGTGCCATCTTTTCTATGGTCAGGCGCTCCTCTGAGCAGTACATCCTGTCGGGATATGTCAGTGCATACTGGATCGGAAGCCGCATATCCGGAACTCCGAGCTGAGCGAGCAGAGCTCCGTCCTCAAACTCGACTCCCGAATGAAGGATGCTCTGCCTGTGAACGGTGATCTCGATCTTCTCAGGCGGCAGCCCGAAGAGCCACATCGCTTCCATCAGCTCAAACGCCTTATTCATCATCGTGGCGCTGTCCACGGTGATCTTTTTACCCATGCTCCAGTTCGGATGCCTGAGCGCATCCTGCACTGTGACCTTTTCAAGCTGTTCTCTTGTCATCCCCCAGAAAGGTCCGCCGGAAGCAGTCAGGAGTATCCTGCTCAGTTTTGCCGCGGAATACCTGTCCTGAAGGCACTGGAATATCGCTGAATGCTCACTGTCTACAGGGAGCAGTTTTACTCCCTTTTCACGGACCTTTTCGGTGACCAGTTTTCCTCCGGTCACCAGCGTCTCCTTGTTGGCAAGAGCAATATCTTTCCCGGCCTCGATCGCTGACAGTGTCGGCAGGAGACCGGCTATACCCACGACTGAATTGAGCACAGTGTCACAGTCACATGAGGCGGCAAGCTCAGTCATTCCCTCCGATCCGGACAGAACTTTCGTATCCGTGTCAGAAATGCGTGCCGCGAGGTCCTCTGCGGCTTCACTGTCAGCCATGCATACAGCATCCGGGTGGAATCTTCTTATCTGCTCCTCCATCAGCCTGACGTTTCCGGAAGCGCTCAGACCCTTCACTGTGATGCCAAGCTGTTCGACGAGCGAAAGCGCCTGTGTCCCGATGGAGCCGGTCGAGCCAAGGATGCATAGTTTTTTTACTGACATTTCCTCTCCTAGAAAAAGCCGGACGCAGATTTCACAGTGTCCGGCAGTAAATCGTCAATCAGCAGTTTTGTCGTGTGTCATCTTCCGCCGAACCGCCTGTTCCTGGAGTTGAACTCTTCGATCGCCTTGTCCAGGAGCTCCGGTGTGAAATCAGGCCAAAGCGTGTCCATATACACGAATTCAGCATATGCGCACTGCCAAAGCATGAAATTGGAGATCCTCTCTTCTCCGGAAGGCCTCAGCAGAAGATCCAGCGGCGGACAGCAGGACGTGTATGTCAGGCTGTCTATCAGGTCCTCGTCGATGTCATCCGGCGAGATCCTGCCTTCCAGCACCATTTTCGCAGCTTCGCGGGCAGCGTGCGCTATCTCGTCCCTCCCGCCGTAATCCACGGCTATATTGAGTTTCAGCCCTGTGTTGTCGCGGCTCCCGTCCTCTATCTCCTCCATGAGGGAGAGTATGTCCTTTTCAAGCCTGTCTCTGCGACCTATGAAACGGACCCGTATGGTCTCTCCTTCCAGGTCGAAGGCATCTCTGAGATACCTTCTGAGGATGTTCATTATCGAGTCCACTTCATCCTTTGACCGCGACCAGTTCTCTGTGGAGAATGCATATACGGTGAGAGCTTCTATACCGATCTTCTCACAGTAGCGGCAGATCGTCCTGAACACGTCCGCCCCGCGCGCATGTCCGGCTGCTCTGGGCAGCCCGTGTTTGGCAGCCCAGCGGCCGTTTCCGTCCATGATTATGCCTATATGGCGGGGCAGCGATGTTTCGGAGGACATCATCAGACCTCCATTATCTCGTTTTCCTTGGCCTTTACGACTTCGTCCACGGTCTTGATGGAAGAGTCAGTTGACTTCTGGAGCTCATCCTGGAGATCCTTCAGATCGTCCTCGGTGATCTCTGATTTCTTTTCCATGGCCTTGAACTTGTCGACACCATCCCTGCGGATGTTACGGATGGCGACCTTGCAGTCCTCACCCATCTTCTTAATGTCCTTGACCAGTTCGCGGCGTCTCTCCTCAGTAAGCTGAGGGAAGACGAGGCGGAGGCTCCTTCCGTCATCTGTGGGATTGATCCCGATGTCGGATGCCAGTATAGCGCGCTGGATGTTGCGGATCGTGGACGTGTCCCAAGGGGTTATCACCAGGATCCTTGCCTCTGCGACTGACACGGCAGCCATCTGGTTGATCTTGGTCGGGGTACCGTAATAATCCACGGTGATCTTGTCGAGTACGGCAGGATTCGCCCTGCCGGCTCTCACCGCAGCCAGCTCGTTCTTGAGATGGTCGATGGACTTGTTCATATTCTCCTGATACGGAGCTACATATTCACTCATTTTCAATCCTCCTTGATCAGAGTGCCGATATCTTCTCCATTGATGATCCTGACCAGGTTCTCAGGGTCGCTCTGCATATCGAAAACCAGCACGGGAATATTGTTATCTCTGCACATGCTTGCGGCAGTCGAATCGATTACGTTCAGATTGTCGGAAAGCACTTTTGTAAAAGTGATCGTGTCATAACGGACGGCATCGTCATACTTGTGCGGATCCTTGTCATAGACTCCGTCCACCATCGTGGCCTTGAGGACCACATCAGCGCCGATCTCCGCGGCTCTGAGCGCCGAAGCGGAATCGGTGGAAAAGAACGGGTTTCCTGTACCTCCGGAAAGGATCACTATCCTTCCCTTCTCAAGGTGCCTTGTTGCCCTGTTCCTGATATAAGGCTCAGCAACGTTCTGCATCGGGATAGCTGTCATGACTCTTACCACCGCTCCGAGTTTCTCGAGCCCTTCCGCTACCGCAAGTCCGTTCATTACGGTCGCAAGCATCCCGATATGATCGGCTCTGGTCCGCTCCATTCCGGCTGCATCTCTGCCGCGCCAGAAGTTGCCTCCGCCGACCACGATACCTATCTCCACTCCGAGATCGGAGCATCTCTTTATAGCGCTGCAGAAACTTTCCAGAGTTTCAGGATCGATCCCGAAATGCCTGTCGCCCGCAAGAGCCTCACCGGACAGTTTAAGCAGTATCCGCTTGTATTTCTGCATGGTACTGAACCTCTTTTCTTGTATAAGTGACGTATGCGGTCTTGATCACCACGCCCAACATATTTTAACTTACATCGAAAGATTACGCAATGAAAAAGCCCATGCCGTATCTCAGGCACAGGCTTTTGAAAGAAATGCTTATTTGTTGATCTGAGCAGCTACTTCAGCGGCAAAGTCCTCGTTCCTCTTCTCGAGGCCCTCGCCCTTCTCGTAACGCAGGAACTTGACGACCTTGATGTCTCCACCCAGTTCCTTTGCTGTCTTTGCAACATAATCCTTTACGCTGATCTTGTCGTCCTTAACGAAGGGCTGATCAAGCAGGCAGACTTCCTTATAGAACTTTCCGAGGCCGCCGGTGACGATCTTGTCCAGGATGTTCTGGGGCTTGTTTGCGTTCTTGGGATCCTGCTTGAGCTGAGCGATACGGATCTCCTTCTCGTTCTCCACTACGGAAGCGGGAACCTCTTCCTCGCTGAGATATGTCGGGTTGATGGCAGCGACCTGCATCGCGACATCTTTTCCGAAATCTGCAAATTCAGGCTTGGAAGCGATCTCGGGATCTGTCTCGAACTTGACGAGAGTGGCATAGACGCCGCCCATATGGATGTACGGGACGGTGATGCCCTCTACACGCTCAAAACGCCTGATCTTGATGTTCTCACCTATGGTGAGGATCCTGTCGCGGAGCATCTCCTCTATCGTGCCTTCGCCTCCGTCGCACTGGAGAAGCGCGTCAACGTCAGCCGGAGCGTTCTTTATGACTGCATCCGCGCACGCTTTTACGAAAGCCATGAACTTCTCGTTCTTAGCGACGAAGTCTGTCTCGGAGTTGATCTCGATGATGACACCGACATTTTCGGTGGAATCCGCATAGACGACGCCTTCTGCCGCGATCCTGCCCGCTTTCTTTGTCTGGGCGGCGAGTCCGCGCTCACGAAGGATCTCAACGGCCTTTTCCATATCGCCGTCAGCTTCTGTGAGAGCCTTTTTGCAATCCATCATTCCGCAGCCTGTGCGCTCGCGGAGTGCCTGTACGTCTTTAGCTGTGAAAGCCATTATTATTCCTCCAATGGTTGGTGGTGTTGATTATTCTTCTTCGACTTCTGCTTCTTCCTCGGGTTCGCCGTCCGTCTCGGCAGGAGCTGCATCTTCGGGCTCTACCTGATAACCCTGACGCGCCTCGATGATGGCATCAGCCATAGCGGAGCAAACGAGCTTGACTGCGCGGATAGCGTCATCGTTTCCGGGAATGATGTAGTCGACCTCATCGGGATCGCAGTTCGTATCAACGATAGCGAAGATGGGGATACCGAGCTTGCGGGCTTCAGAGACCGCAATGTGCTCTCTGCGGGTATCGACTACGAACAAAGCAGCAGGGAGGCGCTCCATGTCCTTGATACCGCCAAGGAACTTCTCGAATTTCGCGATCTCGCCTTCGTACTTGCTTACTTCCTTCTTGGTCAGGAGGTCAAAGGTTCCGTCCTCACGCATCGTCTTGAGCTGGTTGAGCCTGGCGATCCTGCGGCGGATCGTGCGGAAGTTCGTGAGCGTTCCGCCGAGCCAGCGGCTGTTGACATAGGGCATGCCGCAGCGCTGTGCCTCGGTCATGATGCTCTCCTGAGCCTGTTTCTTCGTTCCGACGAAGAGAACATCTCCGTCCATCGCCGCATTGCGGATATCGTTGTAAGCCTTATCGAAAAGCTTGACGGTCTGCTGCAGGTCGATGATGTGGATACCGTTGCGCTCTGTATAGATATACGGAGCCATCTTGGGGTTCCAGCGGCGGGTCTGGTGTCCGAAATGGAAACCGCTTTCCAGCAGCTGTTTCATGGATACTACTGACATTTTCTAAATCTCCTTTTTTGTTAATTCCTCTGCATTCCTTGACTGAAGGCAGCCTTAGCCACAAGCCTCCAGAAACAGAACGCATGCGAATTGCCGAAACATTCTATCATAAAGAAACAGATGACGCAATATCTTTTTGCGCCATCTGTCGCTTGCTTGAAGTGAGTAAATTCCCAGAGTAAGTTCCAGTGTGGACGTTGTGGTGGAAGTTCGGATGAGAAGTTAAAGCGTACGGAACTTACCCTGATAAACATGTAGAATCACTGTTGAGGAGGTCACACCGGTCAGCCAGGAGTTCTACATGGCAAAGAATAAACATCTAACCTTCGATGACAGACACAACATCCAGTTAGGTCTGGATAAAAAGATGACGTTTCGGGAGATTGCTAAGTGGATCGGTAAGGATCCAACTACTGTCTCAAAGGAGGTTAAAAGACACTTAACCATCCGTGAATCGTCAGTCAGGACACGAGATGAAACAGGCAATCTTATTGAAACGCCATCGTGTCCATTATTACTCAGAGCACCCTATGTTTGCAACGGCTGCGAGAAACAGCACAGGTCCTGCAGGTACAGAAAGCAGCTC
>JAFZZV010000072.1 GCA_017828855.1 Oscillospiraceae bacterium
CCGGCTGACGGCCGGGCTCCTCTCGATCGCGACTTATTCGTCGAGCAGATATCTGTTGATGTCGAGCAGGAAGGTAGTCTTCTTGTCGATGTATGTCGTGGGCTTGACCTCATCGAAGAACAGCATGGTGTTGGGTTCTTCTCCGGAGTATGTCTGCCACTCGGGCATCGGTGTGCCGTCCTGATCGAATCCGTTCGGGTTGCCGGTCTTGGCGAAGTTTGTCCAGTAGTTGCACATCTTCCTTGCAACATCATAGTGATGTCCGTCGAAAGGTCTCCAGCACTTCATCAGCGTCTCGAAAGTGAACCAGAGCTCGGAACTGTGGAACGCGCCTGCGTCGTCACCGGGGATAGTGGGTCCGAAGTTGTAGTAATATGCGGGACGGCCTTTCCTTGCGAGTCCTTCGCACATGAGCTTCTCGCACACGTCGAATCCGACGATCTTGGTGTTGAGCTTGCCGTCGACTGCCTCGCGGTATCCCTCCGCGTACTCGCCGAACTGCTTCTTGAGCCACTCTTCCTCATCTCCTCTGGGGAGGACCAGGAACTCGTTGGTCGTATTGCCTGTCATGAAGAACTCGGGGTTCATTTCTCCGGCGATAGCCAGCTTCCACCACTGGTCAGTGACGTATTTACCGTCGATGGCAGCTGTAAAGAAGGGATTGACTTCCCAGTATTTCTCCTCAATGAACTCCTCGGGGAGCTGCCTTGCTTCTTCTATCGTCTTTACGCCGAGAGCCTCAAGGAACTTGACACCCTTTTCTAGAGCGACATCCATAGGATCGGCGACAGGCATGAAGACTGTGGGATGCGTCGGGACAACGCCGCCTGCGGACTGCGCAATCGCTCCGCGGAACAGTCCCTTAGCCTTCGGGGACGTGCAGTGATACATCGTGCTGCCGCCGCCCGCCGACTGGCCGAAAATGGTGATCCTGTCGGGGTCTCCGCCGAAGTTGGCGATGTTCCTCTTTACCCAGGCGATACCGGCGTTCTGGTCCAGAAGGCCAAAGTTCGTCGGGTGTTCCGGATCCTCCTTGATAAGGTCAGGATGCGCGAGGAATCCGAACGCATTGAGCCTGTATGCGATGGATACCAGGATAACTCCGCGGCGGTTCATGCTCTCGCCGTCGAACTCCATCTCATGGCAGTACCCCTCCTGGAAACCGCCTCCGAAGATCCACACCATGACGGGGAGCTTCTCGTCGGGGCTCTTTGCGGGCGTCCAGATGTTCAGACAGAGGCTTCCGGCTTCGCTCATGGGGACTTCCGGATCCACGTGCCATTCCTTGGAGTAGAAGGCTTCAGGATCCCTTCCGGGTACTCTCTGCCTGGTGATGGGAGCGAACTCGAGGCAGTCGCGGATCCCTTCCCAGGGCTCCACCGGCTGCGGAGCGCGCCAGCGGTTCTCGCCGACCGGGTCAGCTGCAAAAGGAATGCCCTTAAAGATAGTAGTGCGGGCATCGGATCCCTGAATGCCGCGGACCAGTCCGCTTTCAGTCTTTGCGATACGTAACATCTTATTCGTTTCCTCCTTACAGAAAACTATTCAGTTGCTATTGCAGATACATTGCTTTCTTGCTCACAGGTTGAACTCGATCAGGCAGCGTGTCTTTGCGTCCACCGGGCCGTGTCCCACAGTGATCTCATCCAGGAACTCGATCTGGCAGGGATCTTCTGCAGTGTAGGGATCCCACTGCGGCATCGGTGTCCCGTCCTTGTCGTTTCCGTTGGGGTCGCCGTATTTGGCAAAGTTGGTCCAGTAATTGCACATCTTGCGGGACAGATCGAAGTGATGTCCGTCGAAGGGTCTCCAGCACTTCATCAGTGTCTCGAACTCGAACCACAGATCGCAGGAGTGGAATGCTCCGGCGTTGTCTCCCGGGATGGAGGGACCGAAATGATAGATATAGGTCTTCTGTCCGACCTTCTCGCGCTGGCGGGCAAGCACATAGAGCGTGAATCCGCTGATGAAGCAGATAGCAGCCTTTGCGAGCGTTATCCCCTGCTCTGCCGCAGTCTCTCTGCATGCTGCTAGATATTCCTCTGCCTTGTCGCCGAACTCGCTGCGGATCCAGGCTTCTGCGACTTCATCGGAGGCATTGGGATCGGCCGGGGCCATCGGATTGGCCTGTCCGGGTCCTCTGTAGAAGCCTTCATTGGTGTTGTATCCGGTCATGATCGGAACATTGACCATGCGGCCTTCTCTGGCGGTGACAGCGTAGTCTTCCTTTACATAGTGACCGTCGTCAACGACTCTCAGCCAGAGATTGGCTTCCAGGAACTTCTTCTCCACGAAGTCGGCATCCAGCTTTCTCGCCTCTTCCAGCGTCTCGACTCCGAGATAATCGCGGAAGAACTTCACGCCGGTCTCTTCTGCATCCTTGAGCGTTCCGACGCCTCCCATGAAAGATCTGGGATAGACCGTTCCGGTGCCTCCGAAGGACTGCGGGATCGCTTTCTGGAAAAGTCCCTCGTTCTGGGCTGCCGCCAGGTGGTGCATGACTGCCGATCCGCCTGCGGACTGTCCGAAAACAGTGATGTTCTCAGGGTCGCCGCCGAAGTTGGCGATGTTCCTCTTTACCCATTCGATGCCGTAGCGCTGGTCAAGCAGACCGTAGTTCGCAGGCGCATCGGGGTTCTCTGCAGTGATCTCGGGATGGCACAGGAAGCCGAAGCAGTTGAGGCGGTATCCGATGGATACCAGGATCACACCGCGGGAGGCTATGCGCTCGCCGTCGAACTCCTGCTCATGGGGATAGCCTTCGCGGTAGCCGCCCCCGAAGATCCATACCATCACGGGGAGCTTGTCGTCCACGGTCTTGGCAGGTGTCCAGATGTTGGCTCTCAGGCAGTCCTCTCCCATGGGGACTTCCGGATCCACGTGCCACTCCTTTGCATAGAAGGCTTCAGGGTCTTTGCCGGGGATATCCTGGTTCGGGATGGGGCCGAATTCCGCGCACAGGCGGACTCCTTCCCAGTCCTTTGCCGGCTGCGGGGGACGCCAGCGGTTCTCACCGGAGGTGTCTGCAGCAAAGGGGACTCCCTTGTAGACGGTGATGCGCGCGTCGGTTCCGACCACGCCTCTGACCCGTCCGTTCTCGGTTCTGGTCTCTCTCAGCATGTAAAAGTTCCTTCTTTCCTGTATTTTTGTGTGAAATCGATCTTTTGCGTGTTTGAATACCTTTTTGACTTTCCGGGGAATCCGGAAACAACTTCTTTCTTCACTATAGATTATAAGGCAAGGCACGACCCGCCCTCAATATCGTCAGGACGCGCAGCGCCGCAGAAAAAAGCTGTCAGACCCGCCCGGAACGGACAGACCTGACAGCATCGATTCATTTTATCGGTTCGAAATCCGCGGGGCCGTGCTTGCACAGCGGGCAGACGAAATCATCAGGCAGCTCGTCGCCCTCGTACACATATCCGCAGACCTTGCATATGAAACCTTTCTTCCCCTCTGTCTGGGGCTTCGGCTTGACGTTGTTCTGGTAGTAGGTGTATGTCATCGTATCCCTGTCGGACATGACTCTCGCCTCTTCCACGGAACAGATGAAC
>JAFZZV010000073.1 GCA_017828855.1 Oscillospiraceae bacterium
ATACCTGCTGGTCGAAATGAAAAATGAATGGCTGACTGTCCCTCTCACTGCCGTGAACGTCATGTTCCATGAGGGTTATATCATCATGACCTTCTGCGCCGTGCTTATCGTCATCATCTACCGTGCGCTCAACACGGAAGGAAAGCGCGGGAAATACTGGACCCTGTTTGCGCTACATATCGCGGTGCTGTTTGCCATGTCAGTCCTGTCGCTGCTCGGAAGCAGAAATGCCGGCAACCCGGAAAACTACACAGAAGCCCTCGGGAGAGCCGCGGCTCTGCAGATCAACGGTGAGGTACACTGGAACCTGCTTTACATGATGTCAGGCTATGCTCCTCAGGATGCCGCTGTCATAAACGACGCCTGGTTCGTTTCAGAGGCGGTCAGGGAGCTTCCATTCTTCCTGATAAGCTTCATACCTGCGTTCATCCTGATCGGGAAGGCATTGATCAATCTGTTCCGTGAAGCCGAGGGAAAAAGCCTAGGGACTCACATCACCGCGCTTCTGCTCGGTCCCGTCCTCATAGGTGTAGAGTTCAAGGTATTCTGCGACTACGGCCGGTATATCCTCTGGCTGGCTTTCTATTTCCTGATCGTATTCCTGTCTTTCGCCGCAATGGGCGACGGAGGAGCATCGGGATCACTCAGCAGGTCATTCGTATATACCAACGTTAAAGCTGTTCTCATCGTCGCTCTTCTGATGATCTATCAGCCTCTCCCGACCAGCAGCTTCACCTTCGTTTCGAGAGAACTGAAATGGTTCTTTGAAAACAGACTCTGACTGCCGGACAGCATCTATGCGTATCCAAAAGGAGATGTGAGCGATCCCACATCTCCTTCTTCTTATCCTGAGTTAAACTCGTACCAAACAGTTATGCTGTTCAGACTAACTCTATGACAGCCATCTCAGCTGCGTCACCGCGGCGCGGCCCGATCTTGGTGATGCGGGTGTATCCGCCGTTGCGCTCTGCATACTGAGGCGCGATCTCATCCATCAGCTTCTTTGCGACGGTCTCCTTCGTGATGTATGAATAGACCTGTCTCTTGCAGTGAAGCGAATCGTTTTTGCCAAGAGTAATCATTTTCTCGGCCATGGAGCGAACTTCCTTCGCTCTGTAGACTGTAGTCTCGATCCTGCCGTTCTCCAGCAGATATGTCACCATGGCGCGAAGCATAGCTTTTCGGTGGTCGCTGGCTCTACCCAGCTTTCTTGAACCGGCCATTGCTTTCTCTCCTTACTGATTACTGTTCTTGCCTTTGAGGCTGAGTCCGAGGGAAGCGAGCTTCGCCTCTACCTCTTCAAGCGATTTTACGCCGAGGTTGCGTACTTTCATCATCTCATCCTCGGTCTTGTTGATCAGTTCCTCGACCGTATTGATGTTTGCGCGCTTCAGGCAGTTGAAGCTGCGAACTGAAAGGTCAAGTTCCTCAACTGTCATCTCATAGATCTTGGCGGAATTGGTCTCCTCCTTGTCGGAGAAGAACTCCGTCTCGACTTCCTTGCCGGAAAGATCTATGAAGAGATTGAGATGCTCACAGAGCACTTTCGCGGCCATCGAGACAGCCTCTTTGGCTGAGATGGTCTTGTCGGTGGTGACTTCCAGCGTGAGCTTGTCGTAGTCGGTGATCTGTCCTACACGGGTGTTGTCCACGGTGTAGTTGACCTTGAGCACCGGTGTGAAGATGCTGTCTACCGGAATAACACCGATCTGGGGCTTGATGTCCTGCTTGTTGCGCTCTGCTGACACATAGCCTCTTCCGTGGACGAAGGTCATCTCCATGCGGAGGACGCCGTCCTTGTTGAGTGTCGCTATATGCCAATCGGGGTCCAGAACTTCGAATTCCGCGTCCGCCTTGATGCTGCCGGCCGTGACTTCGCAGGGTCCGACGGCGTCGATATAGACGGTCTTGGGCTCGTCCGAATGCAGTCTTGCAGTGATCCCCTTAATGTTCAGGACGATCTCGGTGACGTCCTCGCGGACGCCTTCGATGATCGAGAACTCATGAAGAACACCGTCGATCTTGATCGACTGGGCAGCTACACCGGGCAGGGAAGAGAGAAGTACTCTCCTCATGCTGTTTCCGAGAGTCGTGCCGAATCCGCGCTCCAGCGGTTCCACTATGAATCTGCCGAAGGAACCGTCTTCCGCCAGGTCGACTGATTCTATTCTGGGCTTCTCTATTTCAATCATGTATACCCTCCTCTTAGGCACTCAAGCGAGTGCTGTTTCTAAGGAACTCCGGGAACTCTGAAAAAAGAGATAACATAATCGGAGGTACTCTATTATTTGGAATAAAGCTCGATGATGTAGTGCTCTTCGATGTCAAAGTCGATCTCGGAACGATCCGGAAGCTTCGTAACACTCGCACTCATGTGCTCGGAATCCACATCCATCCAAGAGGGCTTCGGACGGGCCGAGTTGGCCTCGATAGCGCTCTTGATCTTCTCGACCTCTGTGTGGCGGACAGCAACCGTGTCCCCGGCCTTGCACAGATAGGAAGGAATATTGACGATGACGCCGTTCACGCTGAAATGACGGTGGGTGATGAGCTGACGGGCTTCGGCGCGGGAATTCGCAAAGCCGGCGCGGTAAACGATGTTGTCGAGCCTGCTCTCGAGGATGCGCAGAAGGTTGTCACCGGTGATGCCGGCCTGCTTGATGGCCATCTCATAATATTTGTGGAACTGATGCTCAAGCACGCCGTAATAGCGTTTGGCTTTCTGCTTCGTGCGGGTCTGTGTGCCGTACTCAGAATTCTTTCTGCGTCCCTGGCCATGGTCGCCGGGCGCATAGTTCCTGCGGACGAGGGCGCACTTTTCGGAATAGCAGCGTTCACCTTTGAGGAAGAGCTTCTGGCCCTCTCTGCGGCACAGTCTGCATACCGAGTCTGTATATCTAGCCATATTCTGTATGCCTCCTTAAATGCGGCGTCTCTTAGGCGGACGGCAGCCGTTGTGCGGGATGGGAGTGACGTCCTTGATGAGGGTCACTTCGAGACCGCAGGCAGCAAGGGCACGGATGGCGGCTTCACGGCCGGAACCGGGTCCCTTGACATAGACTTCGACAGAACGCAGGCCGTGCTCCATGGCTGCCTTTGCGGCGACCTCAGCTGCAGTCTGTGCTGCGAAGGGGGTGGACTTCCTGGATCCGCGGAAACCCTGTCCGCCGGCGGAAGCCCAGGAAAGGGCATTTCCTTCAACATCGGTAATGGTCACGATGGTGTTGTTGAAAGTGGCCTGGATATGTGCTGCACCGCGCTCGATATTCTTTCTCTCACGGCGGCGGCGGGTTGTTGTCTGTTTGCTGCTAGCCATTTATATCTTAGCCCCTCCTTATTTCTTCTTGTTCGCAATGGTCCTCTTGGGGCCCTTGCGTGTGCGGGCATTGGTCTTTGTCCTCTGACCGCGTACAGGCAGTCCCTTGCGGTGACGGACGCCTCTGTAGCATCCGATCTCAACAAGGCGCTTGATGTCGAGAGCGACGTTTCTTCTCAGGTCGCCTTCGACGATGAGTTTGTTGTCAATGTAGTCACGCAGTTTCGCGACGTCATCCTCAGACAGGTCATTGCAGCGGATATCCGGATCGACACCGGTATCTGCGAGGATCTTCTTCGCGGTGCTAAGGCCAATACCGTAGATGTACGTGAGGCCTATTTCGACCCTTTTGTTTCTAGGAAGGTCGATACCAGCAATACGCGCCATTAGATACTTTCCTCCAATTATCGTTGCGTCTTAGCCCTGACGCTGCTTATGAGTGGGATTCGGGCAGATGACCATGACTTTGCCATGGCGCTTGATGACTCTGCACTTATCACACATCGGTTTTACGGAAGGTCTTACCTTCATAAGTTGTTACCTCCAATTGTCGGGTGCACCTTACTTGGTGCGCCAGGTGATACGTCCTTTTGTAAGGTCGTACGGCGACATCTCGACCGTCACCTTGTCTCCTGCCAGGATCCTTATGTAGTTCATCCTGAGCTTTCCGGAGATGTGTGCGTCAATTACATGCCCGTTCTGCAGCTCCACCTTGAAAGTGGCGTTCGGGAGCACTTCCTTGACTACGCCTTCGACTTCAAGAACATCAGCTTTTGACATTAAGTTTTCTGTCCTCCTTAGACGGTCACTCCGCCCGGAAGCGCCTCAGCGCTTTCCTGAGCGAACTGTCGCTCTCCATCTCCTGCTCCGTCAGCACAGCCGCAGTCGGACTGAGATGGATCAGATTCTTCCTTTTGGGAGAGATAATGGTCCTTGTCTTACCGTCAGCAGTGAGCGCGAACCTTCCGTCCGATTCCAGGACTGCCAGAAACAGTCCCTTGTCGTGTCCGGCATTCGATCTCACCACGGTCCCTCTTTTGATCTCCACGATAAGTTCCCTCATGCGCGGGTCAGTATCACCGGCCCGTTTTCTGTGACAGCCACCGTGTACTCGAAATGTGCCGAAAGCCGCCGGTCAGCTGTGACGACCGTCCAGTCATTCGCCAGCACTTCGACCGCGGGACCACCGGCATTGACCATGGGCTCTATCGCTATAGTCATGCCCGGGACCAGCCGCACTCCGTGCCCTGCCCTGCCGAAATTCGGCACTTCGGGCTCCTCATGCAGATCTCTCCCCACACCGTGCCCGACGTACTCCCTTACGATCGAGAAGCCGTTGGACTCCACATGGCTCTGCACTGCAGAACCTATGTCACCCAGCCGGTTTCCGGCCAGACAGACTTCAACAGCCTTTTCCAGGCTTTCCTTTGTGACACTGAGGAGCTTCTTTGCCTCCTCAGATATCTC
Source organism: Oscillospiraceae bacterium (assembly GCA_017828855.1). Taxonomy (GTDB): domain Bacteria; phylum Bacillota; class Clostridia; order Oscillospirales; family Ruminococcaceae; genus RUG11783. The sequence goes on from JAFZZV010000073.1 coordinate 4,784, forward strand.
GCCTACCGGAAAAGTTGCCGCGTTGTCGCCTGTGTAACCGTCGATAAAGGCGCCGACGTCGACGCTCACGATGTCGCCTTCCTTAAGCTTCCTGTGCTCCGACGGGATGCCGTGTATCAGCTCTTCGTTGACCGATATGCACGCGCTCCCGGGGAACCCGTTGTAGTTCAGGAAGGTAGGTCTCGCACCCTGCGAGGTTATGAATTCACGTATCTTGCGGTCGACGTAAGCGGTGGATACGCCTGGCGCAATTACGGACTGCGCTATTTCCAGTGCCTGCGCGGAAAGCCTGCAGGCATTTTTCATCCTTTCAAGCTCCCGCGCTGTTTTCAACTGTATCATTCGCACTGTACTCCGAGCGATTCCAGGATCTCTTCGTTGATCCTGGTTATCTTCTGATCGCCGTTGATCAGAGTGAGCTTACCCTTCTCGAGGTAGTAATCCTTGAGAGGTTCGGTAGTCTCGTGATAGGTCTCGAGCCTCTTCAGCACCGTCTCTTCGCTGTCGTCGCTGCGTGTGATCAGTTCGCCTCCGCACTTGTCACAGACCCCGTCCGTGATGGGTGGATTCAGGACTTTGTGGTAGGTGGCTCCGCATTCACTGCAGACGACTCTGCCGGTCAGCCTTCCGATGATGATCTCGTCCTTGACTTCAAGGGAGACCACGTCGCTGATCTCGATGCCCATCTCGGTGAGCGCGTCAGCCTGAGCGATGGTCCTCGGAACACCGTCGAGGATGTATCCGTTCTCGCAGTCGCTCTCGCTGAGCCTCTCCTTGATTATCCCGATTATAACGGGATCCGGCACCAGCACTCCGCTGTTGACGTATGAGGCTGCCTCAAGGCCGAGAGGCGTTCCGTCTCTCA
>JAFZZV010000074.1 GCA_017828855.1 Oscillospiraceae bacterium
CAGCGCAGAAGGTCATGATGATATAGCCTTCATGGAACATGACGTTCACGGCAGTGAGAGGGACAGTCAGCCATTCATTTTTCATTTCGACCAGCAGGTATACCTGTAGCAGGCCGAACACCATTTGGATGAGATCTGCCCTTCCTAGAGCCCCGTTTCCCACACATGCAGTCGGGACCAGAAATACGAAGCAGAAAATGGTGAACCAGAAGGCGCCTCTGTAAGCGGAGCAGTCCCGGATCTTTCCCAGGATCCATCGGGCAAAAGCAAGAAGAGAGAGAAAATACAGAACGTTGATGCCCCACATGAACCATACCGCACCTTTATAGGACAGGGCGGGCGGTACCGCTCTGCACAGGATGTCAAACAGAGTCCCGACAAGTCCCCGCCTGACAAAACCGTTCCTGAGGTAGGAGAAAGCGAGCAGTGTAGTGACATAACTGTCTGCTACATACCATCCTTCTCGGAACTGGTGAAGCATCCCGTACAGCATGAACAGTAAAAATGCGAGGGTAAGCAGGCGGAAGTCCTTCCTCCTGTCCTGCCCGAGTTCATAATCGTTGATGGTTTTGATCATATTTGCCTCCACAGCACAATAAAGACGGCTGACTTGTCAGGTGTTCAGGGAAGAGGGGTACTGCTGTGCCCGTTATTCTCGCGAAGCGCTTTTGCCTGACGTCGGATCTCGCGCTCCTTTCTGAGAGCCCTGTTTTCCTCTCTGATCCCGCGCTGCGTCTCAGAGACATAGTCTCTGGCGATCTGCCTTATGAGTGAATAGATGAACTGTTTTGTCTCGTCGTTCTTTATAAGATCCATGCCGAGAGCGAGCATTGCCTTTCTGCCTCTTTCAGTGAGCTCAGTCACGGTCGTGGCACCGCTGGAATCCAGTATCTCGAAGAGCGCATCAATGAAATCTCTTCTGGCTTCGGTGTCCATTCCGGCCAGTACCGAGTCGATGGATGTGTCAAAGACACGGCTGCTCTTGCTTAGCTCGCCGCATCTGACGAAACCTGAGGCGCATGTCTCCCAGTTGAATCCGCTGTGACCCGCGATGCCGAAGGAATCGCTATTGACCGTGATGACGTCATGCGGGTTGTCGAGCAGGGTCCCTACCAGGGAGTTCCTCGGAATGATCTTGAAGATCCTGCCGCTCATGGCTTTGTATCCGGGAGTGCTGTAATACTCTGAATGGAATCCCGGGCTGTCGAAGCAGTAGACGGAATCGATCCTGTTCTGCAGGGATTCCTCTGCGGTACAGGCGGAATAGATCGCAAGATTCCCTCCCTTGGAGTGGCCTCCGACGATGAACGGCCCTTCGAAGAGGGTGGTATGGTACCTGAGATATGCCAGGGCGTCACGCTGCGCGCTGACATAATCTGAACAGCTAAGGTAGAAATTCTCTTTCCAGGCGAGTATGTTGTCATCGGTGCCGCGGAAGGTTATGAAGTGCATCCCGTCGGGAAGAGTGACCGTAAGCGCGGAGAACTGCTCAGTCTTTCTCCGCTCTATGATGTTGATGAAACCGGAGAGCCCGATCCCTCCGAAGCGTTCTGACCTGGACGCTTTCTTGATGACAGGGATGAGCTCGGGGCCTGCCAGCTTAACTGTAGAGGAACCTTCCTCGCCGTACTTCATGAAGTATTCCTCTGCGGCGAACCTGAACGGAATGGGATCGCTCTGGCGGGAGATGATGCCCTCCCAGTCAATGGCGCCTATCTTGCAGATGAGATAGCAGTCCGCCTCATTGAGGGGAGAGACGGAGAATGGGATATCGCCTCTCCAGCTCAGATAATCCATCATTTTTTCCATATTGAAAAACCTCTGTCGGTCAGTGATCGAAAAAAGTGCGCTCCTGGACATATCGCGCAATGAGTGCTGTTCTATCATACGCCAATATCAAGTACAATTATACATCAGAAGGGGAAATGGGTACGCACGGAATTCTTTGCTTTTTCTACGTACCGATGATATCAGGAGTATCCGACAATTGTAACATGGATAAACGTTTTCTTAATACTGCAGACGACCTCTTCAGCGCGATAGACGCTGAGGGATTCCTTCCCCTGTTCGGGAATACAGTCACGGGTTTTTCAGTTGAGGACAGGACTCCGTTCGGCGGATGGTGGACCGGACTTGAGGAGATCGACCCGTGGGAGTGGAGGATCATCGCAGCAAGGAGTGGAAGAGTCGCCTACAGCAAGTTTTTCGACGGCAGGGCGGGCTTCATCTCGTTGGATTGGTTCCCTGTATTTGCGAACTGGAAAAGGGACGGATACGATTTTGACGCTCTATACGATGACGGCAAGGCGACCTTGCGTCAGAAGAAGATCATGGACGTATTCATGAACGGTGAGGAGCATTTCTCCTTTGAGGCGAAGAGGCTCGCCGGGTTCGGGAAAGACGGGGAGAAGAACTTCGAAGGGATCGTCACCGGACTGGAGAAAGCGACATATCTTGTGATCAAGGATTTCAGAAGAAGGGTAAACAAAAAGGGCGGGGAGTACGGATGGCACATAGCTGTGCTCTCGTCCCCGGAGGGGATATGGGGATATGACGCTGTGACCTCGTCCTATGCCGAGGACCCTGAGCTGTCATATCAGAAGATAATGGA
>JAFZZV010000075.1 GCA_017828855.1 Oscillospiraceae bacterium
AGCTGGATCTCAGTGACGGGTTTCTCTTCGGGTTTATGGGAGCCGGGATGATCGTTTGCACCGGTATCTTTATCTTCCTGATGGTGAGGCTCTCGCCCTATATAGAGCAGCGGCTGGCGCGTTTCTCCGTAAGGGACGGCCTCCTCAGCATGGACAAGGCCGACCTCCCGTCCTTCAACCATATAGACCTCAATGACCTCAGTATCCTGGAAGAAGAGGCTGATCACTGGACGGTCGGATACACGAACAGGAACGGAAAGGCAAAGACCATGGTCATACCCAAGTCTTTCCCCGGACTTGACGAATTCCTCAGATCCAGGAAATAAGTCATTACCATATATAGCACACTGACCCGGAAGGCAGCCACCTTGGCGCTCCTTCCGGGTCGTTTGCATGTTATATGTCGTTATCCCTATCCAAGCAGGATGGCGTTGAGCTCCTCAACGACCTTCAGCGCCTCTTCTCTTGAGACGGTGCCTGTCATCCTGCCGTCGACCTTTATGACGCACGTGCTGCCGTTGTATTTGTAGATCTCACATGTCATTGACGGCCACTTCTCGTTGTCAAAGACGAACTGTATCTGCGCTTCTCTTCTCTTCAGAGAAGCTTCATCCAGGAAATCTATGTACTCGAGTTTGTTGACATCGCGGCTGAATGCATCCAGATCTACTTCCTCACCGTCGAGGTAGAACAGCGTCTTCTGCCCGTCTTTCTTGACATCGAAAGTCGCCTTCTCACCGTCGACATTGACTATGACCTGCCTTACGGTGCTCCAGTCAGCCAGGATCATCTCGGAGGGTCTCAGCGTATTGTAGCTGGCATTGAGGAACTTCTCATAGTTCTCGTCGTTCATGTGGATGATGTACTTCGAGCCGACCCTGTGGAAGAACTTGGCTCCGCTTATGGTCCTCGGAGACATGTAGACGATCTCGGTGTGCTCCTCGTCGTCTTCATCCAGATAGCTGATCTCAACAGTGAGTTCGGGATCCTTGAGGTTGTATGTCTCAAGGTCCTCATCCTTTATGTCATACGTGGCATAGTAGTCTGTCAGCGCAGTCCATACGGCATTTATCGTGTTCTCCACATACTTTGAACTGCAGGGCATGTACTGGCCGTAGACTTTCGTGTAGTATACGAAACTGTCGCTGTAGCACCAGCCGGCATTTTCTTTGTATATGACATCCAGCTCGTTGGCGCCGGTTATCCTGAGGCGCGTGAACTGTTTCACATCCGGGAACTTCTCGAAAGCCATCAGGTCGTTGTTGTCAACCTCGAACTTTTCCGCCACATCGTTCTTTGCGATGTACACGAATCCGTCCCCGACGCTGAAATAGCGCTCTCCTTCAATGGGGCTCTTGTCCCCGAAGTTTATGGTCATGGACTCGCCGCCGATCGTGACTGTCGCAGAGTGCTCCGGGCGCTCAAGTCCGTAGACGCTCAGTTCAGGATTTATGATCTTGAACTTTGCTTCATAGTTGTTGATGCAGCTGATCAGCTCCTGAACGAGCTCCTGGTTGATGGGATACTGGACCTCCTTGTCCAGAAGCCATATCCCGTTCTTGTCCTTGGTCAGGTCGCAGTGCGCCGCGGCTCCGATGGAGAAGGAGAACCTGTCTACCTTATCCTCGTCAAAGGAGAATACGACCTCCTCGTATGTCTCCATCCTCTCGCGGTACTCGCCGATCTTGATGACGACGATGGTGATTATTACCAGCGCGACCAGCACGCCGACTAGTATCTTAAGGGTCCTTGCACGCTTCATTTCCGCCCTCTCCTCCTGAGATACTGGATCAGTCCGCTCAACAGGAACGCGACAGGGATCACTCCAAGCATGACGATCTTGAGGATCTTGCCCTCATACTGGCTTATCTGCAGGGTCTCGGTCTTGACCGTGGTAGCCCTGATAGTGATGTACTCGTTGTCGCCGATCAGGTAGTTTATTGCGTTTATGACGTAGTCCATGTTGGACCCGGCGGAATTCGAATTGAAATCATCATCGCAGAAGAAATCCGAACTGAGGACGCAGAGCATTCCCTTAGTGTCCCTCATCTCAATTAGAGCGGACAGGCAGAAGGGTCCGTCAATATCCCCGTCCTCCCTGTCGAACACGTCGAGGTTTATGCCTTTGAGTTTGGAATATGTCGTATCCTCAGTGGTGAGAAGCTCAGTGATCAGATACTTGTCCGGCATCTCCTCCCTGAGCACCATTCCCTGGGATATGGGGACGATCACCTGTCTGTTCTCCTCGATGAGGGGATCGGTGATGTCTCCTTTGTTCATCGTTGCGAGAATGGAATAGGGCTGGCCATACGCATATCTCGCGCTGTTGGGTTCGACCACGACGCCGGGCTGCTTCTCGAATCCGAACCTGCGGATGAGTTCATATATGTTATCCAGCTTTTCCACGATAGGAAGACCGGAGATGAGCATGACCCTTCCGCCGTTAAGGATGTACTGTTCGAGGATCTCCAGTTCCTGCTGGTTGATGTCGACCTGCGGGCTGTTGATCAGCACCATCTTAGCCTCTTCAGGTACTTCGTCCTTGTTGATGAGTGACAGGTTGGCTATATCGTAGTTTGCCTTCGTGAGGCTGGCTGTGAGGCACTGGGTGAAGTCCAGTTCCTCATGTCCTATCAGGTTCAGGATGAGCGGGAGCTCATCCCTAGTGACGTAGTTGATGGCAGACGTGATCTGTCCCTCGCCGTCAAAGTTGACGTTCTCGTTTCCGCCCTTAATGGATTCGGACGTATCCACCATATAGATATCTCTGATCCTGACGAGCCTGCTCCTGTCGCCGCAGGTCACGATCAGGTCGTTGTTGTATATGGTCTCCGAAGTGTACTGGGAAGCGAATCCCGGGTATATGTCGGGATTCTTCTTGACGACTTTTACGTGATCGCTGAGTTTTGTGTATTTGTCCAGCAGGGTCCCGACGATCTCATCCTCTTTGCCTGCCTGAACGATCCAGTTGATGGTGACGTCCTCATTGAGTCTCGTCACTATCGCCTTTGTGTTGGATGTGAATGTGAATATCTTTGCCGCGCTTATGTCGTAGTGCATGATGCGGTCAGGCAGCGAGTTTGCGAGAAGGTTGACCGCGATCACGATCGCGAGGACTATCGCGGTGAGAATGAAGCTGTAGCTTCCGAGCTTGAAACTCTTGGTCCCGAGAGAGTCAAAGAACTTCTTTATCTTCATCAGCTGTACCTCCTCTTTTCAAGCGACTGCACGCAGAGGAAAAGGAACAGTGCAGTGACCGAGATATAATACACGATCGCGGTGACGTCGAAGTCCCCGTTGACGAACGAGTAGAACCTCTGGAAAAGCGATATCCGGGACATTATCTTGGGCACCAGTCCCTCGAACAGCACGCTCTTGATCGCGTAAACTATCCCGGCTATTCCGGCGAGGATCGCCGCGGCCAGGATGCCCCCGGCAGTGCTCTTTGTCAGGTATCTGACTATAAAACCGACTATCACCGAGAACACCATCACGGCGATGAGGGAGCCCTGCTTGGTGCTTGATGTGTAGTTGGCAAGGTCCACGCTGTAGTAGTTGAGGGCGATTAGGACCGCGCTTATGCCGGCCGCGATGCCCTGGTTCTCAGTAAGCGACGAGATGAACATCCCGACAGCTATCAGCGCAGCTCCGAGGAACACGAAAGCTATGAGGCTGCCGTAGGAGGTGCGCAGGAACACGTTGCCGTATCTCTTGAACAGCAGCGGATATACCGCGACAAACGTCAGCGGGAGCATGAAGTTCACCAGCGTCGCGAAGAATTTCCCCAGCACGATGTCCCACATCGACAGCGGCAGCGAATAGAGCAGCTGGTCAGTCCTGAGCTTCCTCTCCTCGGCGATGGACTTCATCGTGATGATCGGAATGATCAGTACGAAAACCAGCGTGATGGTGGAGAGGCAGTACTCGAAGTTGGCCATCTTGTTGTTTATGTTGTAGATCATGGCCGCAATCCCGACCGTCTCGAGCAGGAAGAATCCGAACAGGTACGTGCTGAAGCTCCTGTCCTGCATGTTCAGCTCATGGCGCATTACAGTCAGCATTATTCAGCGTCCTCCTCTTCCGTTCCTTCTTCATCCTCGACATCCGGATCGCTGCTACCGTGTGTAAGCTCGATGAACACGTCCTCGAGAGATGCCTTGACAGGCGTCATCTGGAACACGGGCACGGCATTCTCGCCGAAGATCCTGAACATGTCGGCCTGTGCCTTCTGCCTGTCGGTCTCTCCGGTCCTCACGACCGCCGTGCTGACTCCGTCCTCCTCGGTGATGTCGTATCCCGAGACGAAGTCCATCTTCTTTATCGCGGCTTCTATGACGTCTTTGACGCAATTCGCCTTGACCTCTATCGCGGCTTCGCCGAGCATCAGGCTCTCAAGATTCTCCGGAGCGTCGAATGCCACGAGCTTCCCGCGGGAGATGATCATGACTCTGTCACAGATCGCCTGCACCTCGGAGAGGATATGGCTGGAAAGTATGACCGTGTGCTTCTTTCCCAGGCTCTTGATCAGATTCCTGATCTCAATGATCTGCTTGGGGTCGAGACCTACCGTAGGCTCGTCAAGTATGATGAGATTCGGCCTGCCGATTATCGCCTGGGCGATCCCGACACGCTGTTTGTATCCCTTGGACAGGTTCTTTATGAGCCTGTCGGCATAAACGGTGATGCCGGTCTCCTCCATAACGTTATCTATCTGCTCATCCAGTTCGCTGGCCGGGACGCCCTTGGCTCTCGCCACGAAA
>JAFZZV010000076.1 GCA_017828855.1 Oscillospiraceae bacterium
ATGACCGTCATTACTATTCTGAAGATCTTTCTTGCTGTTTCCATTTCTCCGCCCTTATTCTCTTATTATTCTTATATTTTTTTTACCTTGTCACGGCATCCCAGATGACCTTCTGCGCATCTTTGGCTTCCGGTATGGGGCATATCGGGTAGCAGTGTATCATCCTATCCCCTTCGACCAGCGCAACGTCTGTGCCTGCCTCTCTCATCTTCTCCACGAGAAGCATGGTATCGGGATACAGCACCTCCCATGTGCCCGTAGTCACGGTCACGCTGGAAGTCAGCGCCAGATCGCCGTAAATGGGGCTCACCATGGGATCGGTCACTGGCAGATCGCCTGCCCAGATCTCGCCCATCCTCCTGCACCCGTCGATGCCCAGCATCGGGTCATGGACTGTGAAATGCACCAGATCCCTGTTTGACATCGTCAGATCGACCCAGGGAGATATCAGGATCAGCTCCTCAGGCTCGGGCTTTCCCTGCTCCTTAAGCTGCTGAGCCATGCCAAGCGCCAGGCCTCCGCCCGCGGAATCCCCCATGAACACGATCTTTCCGCAATCGTAGTCATTTATGTAGTAGTTATAGTATCCGGTACAGATACGGTATGCATCCTCGCAGGTATATACAGGCATCTTAGGATAGACTATCAGAACGACTTCCGCTCCCGTCTCCTTCGCGGTGCGGGCAGCCATCGTAGTCTGCTGATTGTTGGGCTGGTTCACGTATGCCCCGCCGTGGAAGTAGAACACCGTCTGTTCGTGATGCTCCTGGTCATTGTATATGAACGCCTGAAGCCCCTCGTACCTCTCTTCTCTCAGCGAGATACCGAACTTCGCTGAGTCGATGACCACGTATTCCCTGTTCGCATCCGCCTTTGACTCAATGTACTTGTCCGCAGCGTCCGAATATGTGAACTTGTCGCTGCGGTGCTGCAGCACCAGGAACAGGTCCACGAATCCTGCCATGAATGACCTGTGGTTGACAGCCCTGCACCAGAACCAGAATCCGCCCGCAGCAAGAAGTATGGCCGCGAGCAGAACCGCAACGATCTTGATGATCAGTCTCATTTACCATTTCCTCCCGGACGTTCTCAACAGATATATACTTCCTAGGATACACCCGGCAGCAGCGCCTAAAGTATTGAGTATCAGATCATCGATCTCCGAGTACCCTGTCCCGAACACGAACTGCATGACCTCGATAAACAGTGAGAGAAGTGTTCCGGACAATACGCTTATCCATGCCGGTTTCGCGAGATACGCCCGGAAAAACAGCCCCCAGGGCACGAACCACGCGATGTTCCCGAAGAACAGGTATACGAAGCTGAACCAGCGTCCTTCCCTGACGATATGCCCATAATTCGTGAAGAGTCCCATGTTGATCCTGCCGCTGAAGAGCTCATATGTCCCGAAACCTTCCCGGAACACCGTGATCCTCAGGAGAACGGCAGCATACGCGAAGAAAAGCAGCCAAGGGACTGCCTTTTTGATCTTCTCCCTTTTTCCGGATCTTTCTCCCATACCCTGAATTACGCCTGACCGATCACTCCACGAAGACCCTGATGTCTCCGCTTACAGTCCTGATCTCACATGTCTGTGTGCCGGAAGACGCGGGGACATCAATGCTGCCGCTCGTCGTCTTTGCAGTGAACGTCTTTCCGCTCAGCAGGCTTCCCTCGATATCGCCGCTGGTGGACTTGATATAAATGACAGACGCGTCGCATCCGCTGAAGATTATGTCTCCGCTCGTCGACTTTATGGCCAGGCTTTCCGATGCTATGATATCGGTCAGCTCTATATCTCCGCTTACGCTCTGCAGATCCATCTCCGTACCGCGCATGCCCATACCTTTTATATCACCACTGGTGGTATTGGCCTCGACAATGTCGGGAAAGGTGTTTCCCATATACAGTTCTCCGGCAGTGGTCCCGCATTTGAGCTTATATCTGACATGTGTTTCGGTCGAGATATCTCCGCTGTAAGATGTCAGCCTGACGTCATCGAACATCAGCCCTGAGCTGACCTCTATGTCCCCGCTGGTCGTCTTGATCTCCAAAGATGCCCGGTCAGCTGCCGGAAGTCTTATCTCGATCTCAAGTCTTATGTTTACAGCAGCATAAGAGCCGGTGACTTTCTCCTGAACGATACTGAGCTTTCCGCTCTTAAAGTCGACCGAGTGTCTGAGGATATCGGATTCGTAGCATGTCACAGTACATACGCCGCCTTCCGCAGGAAGCACCCTGACATCAAATGACGAGGTGTCTACATACAGATCTGTGACAGCAGAACCGAATTTATACTTGTTGACTTTTGCTTTAGCTTTTCTTCCGAACGGCCATAAATTCAGCGAGAAGGCAGTCGCAAGAACAGACACAGCAACGGCCATGATGATCATCCCCCTTTTGGCATTTGTTGTATTCAACAGCATTCTCATTCTACAATTATGACTTCCTCGTCGTCCAACGGGAAATCGTCCAGCTTTGAAAGATACAGGCAGTAAGCCGCGGAGGCTGCGATGGTGACTATGATATATATCCAGTCTCCCTTCTCCGTGTCTTTACCTATGACGGATATCGCGTCCACGAGCGAATGTGCGACGATACAGGGCCAGATGCTGCCGCACTTAAGGTATACGAGCGTCAGCATGAAGCCCCATCCCAGCGCGAACACTACCTGCACAAGGGTAAGCAGTGTCGCCTGTCCGTTGAACAGGTTCACTATGTGCCCTATCCCGAAGGTCAGCGCGGAGATCACTACGGCCTTCCTGACCCCGGTCTGCGGGATCAATGCCCGGAAAAGGAACCCGCGGAACAGCATCTCCTCTACGAACCCGACCAGGATCAGGGAAAGCGCCGCGTATATCTCACCCGGCATCTCAAAATACGGCTCGACCCCGTCCCAGGCATTGCCTGTGGTCAGTATCCACATGGGAATAAAGTACAGATACTCTTTTGTGTCAGCAGGCCACCTGTCCAATCCGTACTTATGCTCCAGTTGACTTCTCTTTACGAAGACGGCTATCAGGACTGTCTCAACGGTGAGCGTGCCGAGCATGAGAAGGCTGTCGTCCCCTTTTGACCTTGCCGGGACAGTAAGCGCGCAGTAGAGCATGATGCAGAACACCGCGAACCTTATCTCGTTTTCTTTATACAACTTGTCAATAAACCTCATACCCAAACCACTCCTTTTTTCCGGCATTACCGGTCTCAGACCTTCTTCCAGAATGCCGTGTTCTCCGGGATCTCCGTGTACCCGTTCTTCCTGTAGAAATCATATGCCGGAGCGTCCCGGTCGGTCAGCAGGAAGATCTGAAAGAGCCCCATTTCCCTGACCGCTTTTTCTATCTCTCCGAGGAAGAACGTGCCAAGACCCTTACCCTGTCTCTGATTTGCGATAAAGAGCTCGTCTATACAGTACTCTGTACCGCTGTACCAGTGCTTGACATAACCAAGAGACGCGCCGATGAGCTCTTCCCCGTCAAACAGCCCGAAAGCAAGCGAGTATCCCTGACCCATCAGATCCATGAGATACAGATCCAGCTGTTCCGGATCGGACCAGTCATCATACCATGGCTCGTCGGTGAACACCGGAAGGAATACTTCCTTCACCTGTTCCTTCTCCTCCGATCCTATCTTCCTGACGGTCAGTCCGCTGTTATCCATCTCATTCTCCGTTTCACCTGATCGTACTGTTTTCAGCTGCGCAGTATCTTCTCCATCGACTTTCCTTTGGCGAGCTCATCCACGAGCTTGTCCAGCTGGCGGATCTTCTTCATCAAAGGATCCTCTATCTCTGATACCTCGATGCCGCAGATCTTTCCCTTTATCAGCTCAGCATTGGGATTGTACGCCGGAGCTCCCTCAAAGAACTCCCTGTAAGTCATCTCCATATCGACTTGAGACATATCATATCCCGTGAGCCAGG